>JAGHEC010000447.1 GCA_021159525.1 Deltaproteobacteria bacterium
GGATCTGCGATGGCAGAAGGAAGTAACATGGGTAACAAGGCAATGGCGGGCAGGCTTGCCCCTTTGGCATTCTCGACTTCGTCGAGCTGCGGCTTCCCCCACTGATAAGTCACGAAACCGGGGACCCATCCGAAGGATGGGGTCTGAGTCGAGCGAAGCGAGCGAAGAAGAGACGGCGCCCTCCCGCCAGTCGCGTGAGAAAAACCCTTCTGCCCCCATTTATTGAGCTGTTACCGCTTGACTTAAAAGACAGAGGAAAATAAATGAATTTTCAGGAACTCATCGCGGCCCTTGAAAGGTACTGGGACGAATACGGCTGCGTGATCCAGCAGCCCTATGACCTGGAGGTGGGGGCCGGTACGTTCAGCCCGGCCACCCTCCTGAGGGTCCTCGGGCCCGAACCCTGGTCCGTGGCCTATGTGCAGCCCTCGAGACGCCCTACCGACGGCAGGTACGGCGAAAATCCCAATCGTCTGGGTCATTATTACCAGTATCAGGTCATTATCAAACCTTCGCCCATCGACATCCAGGAGATCTATCTCGGGAGCCTCAGGTCTCTCGGGATAGATCCTTTGGATCACGACATACGCTTTGTTGAAGACGACTGGGAATCGCCCACCCTTGGGGCCTCGGGCCTGGGATGGGAGGTGTGGCTGGACGGCATGGAGATCACCCAATTCACCTATTTTCAGCAGGCAGGCAGCATTCGTCTGGACCCCGTTTCCGTGGAGATCACCTACGGTCTGGAACGAATCGCCATGTACCTCCAGGAAAAAGAGAATGTCTATGACCTCATGTGGAACCGGCACGTTACCTACGGCCATGTCCATAAAAAGGGGGAATGGGAGCTGTCCACATACAATTTTGAGAAGGCCGACGTGGACATGCTTTTTCAGCTCTTTCACCTGTACGAGTCAGAGGCCATAAGGCTTGCAGGAGAGGGCCTGGTTCTCCCACCTTACGATTACTGCCTCAAGTGCTCCCACACCTTCAATATACTTGATGCCAGGGGGGCCATCAGCGTAACCGAGCGGACCCGCTATATCGACCGCATCCGCAACCTGGCGCGTCTGGCCGCCAGGAACTACCTGGCGCAGCGGGAGGAGATGGGATATCCGTTGGGAATAGGCAATTGATTTGAGAAATTGTAACCGTTCACGGATGATTTTTGGTCAAATTTGGGATTGTCCGCCTCACGTAACAGCTCAATAACCCGGGGCAGGAGGGTTTTTCTGACGCGACTGCCGGGAGGGCGCGGTCTCTTCTGTGCTCGCTTCGCCCGGCTCAGCCCGGAGCAGAAGAAAAACCATCCTGCCCCGGCACGACGTTCGCTGTTATGGCCCTGATTATTGAGCTGATACCTCACATAACACTACACGACCTTATATAACGGACGATAACCATGGTAAATGAGCTTCTTTTGGAGATCGGAACAGAAGAGATCCCTGCCGGATATCTGGCAGAGGGTCTGGCACAGTGGCGCCAATTAGTGACCGACTGCCTGAAAGCAAACCGGATCCACGTAACAGGAGAGATAAATACCTTTGGCACGCCCAGACGTCTGGTCCTGATCGGCAAAGGCATCTCCGAAAAGCAGGACGACCTTGTAAAAGAGATCACCGGCCCTCCCAAAAACGTAGCCTATGATGCAGAAGGAAAACCAACCAAGGCGGCCCTGGGTTTTGCCCAGAAGCAGGGGGTCCCTGTTGAAGCGGTACAGTGCATCGAGACCCCCAAGGGTGAATATCTGTACGTGAAACGGCAGATCCCGGGCAGGCCCACTGCCGAAATCCTGTCTGAATCGTTGCCCGGCATAATCGCGCAGATTCCGTGGCCCAAGTCCATGCGCTGGGGGGCCGTGGGCTTTCCCTTTGTGCGGCCCATTCACTGGGTTTTGTGCCTTTTGAACGGCAAGGCGGTTCCATTTGAGGCAGCGGGGGTCACGAGCGGCAACAGCACAAGAGGCCACCGGTTCATGTCACCCGATTCCATGCCCATCTCGGGGGTTGCAGATTATCTGGAAAAGATGGAGCGCTCATTCGTGGTAATTGATCCGGAGAAACGCAAGCACATGGTTCGGGAAACAGTGCACGGGGCAGCGGAAACCGTAGGGGGCATGCCCAGCCACGACCCGGAGCTGGTGGACATTGTGGCCAATCTGGTGGAAATTCCTTCAGCGGTATGCGGCTCCTTTGACCGCTCTTTCCTTGAGCTTCCTGATGTGGTCCTCATTACGGCCATGAGGGAGCATCAGAAATACTTTGCGGTAGTCGATCCGGAGGGCCGGTTGATGCCCAACTTCGTGGCTGTCAACAATACGATTGCGAGGGACGTGTCACTGGTCCGCCGCGGCCACGAACGGGTCCTTCGCGCCAGGCTCTCGGATGCAGCGTTTTTTGTGAAAGAGGACCGGAAGACGCCCCTTCTGGACCGTCTCAAAGATCTAAAGGAAGTCGTCTATCAGGCCGACTTGGGAACATCCTACGCCAAGGTCGAGCGATTCACCCGCCTGGCCCGATATATGGCCGAAAAAATCCTTCCCGATGAAATCCAGACAGTAGAGCTGGCGGCCCGCTTGTGCAAATGCGACCTCATCACCCAGATAGTGGGGGAGTTTCCGTCTCTCCAGGGGGTTATGGGCAGGGAGTATGCCAAGCTGGAGGGATATCCGGATGCTGTATGCGCTGCCATCTACGAACACTATCTGCCGCTGAGGTCCGGGGGCGAGCTTCCGTCCTCCAGGGTCGCCGCGGTGCTGGGGATCGCGGATCGGATGGATACCATTTCAGGGTGCTTTGCCGTGGGTCTGGAACCCACCGGGAGCGCTGATCCCTTTGCACTGCGCAGACACGCCCTGGCCGTGATCCGGATCATGGAAGCCATGGGGTGGGATCTGTCTTTAACAGAGTTGACAGAAAAGGCTTTGTCCCTCCTGAGCGAAGAGGTCCGGTTTGACAGTACACAGGTCTTCTCCAACATCGTTTCTTTTGTGAGGGACCGGTATAAGCACATGATGCTGAGGGCCGATTATGCGCCTGACCTGATCGATGCGGTGCTCTCCGCGGAGTTTGACCGCATCAAGACGGTTCGTCCCAGAATGGATCAACTGAAACGGTTTGCACAGGAATCCGAGGAGTTTCCCCGGTTGTGCCAGACCTTCAAGCGTGTAACCAATATCCTCAAAAAAGTAGACATGACCTTCCAATCGGATCCGAACCTGTTTCGCGAGCCCTGCGAGACCGCCCTCTGGGGGCATGTTGAGTCCATCAAAGATCAAGTTCACCTTTTCCTGAAGCAGGAGGCCTACCTGGAGGCCCTGAGGCTCATGGCAACCCTTCGACAACCGGTGGACGCGTTCTTTGACGGCGTGGAGGTCCTTACGCGGCAAAATGAAGCCTTGCGCCAAAACAGGGTCGGCCTGCTGCAACAGATATCCGGACTCATGCTCCTGGTAGCCGACTTTTCAAAATTCACCATGTAAAGATCCCGGTAAAACCGTTCACGGGTGATTTTTGGTCAAATTTGGGGCATCAGCTCAATAATTGGGGGGATAACAGCGACCGTACCACCTGGGCAGGAAGATTTTTCTTGCGCTCCGGGCCTCCGGACCGGCACTGGGTTCGCTCTTATTCCCGGAAGGGAAACCCCTAACCTCCGGCAGCCCTCAGGATGCCCGCTGCCGGAAAATCTCGGCCAGGACCACCCCGGACGAAACCGATACATTGAGCGATTCGACGGCGCCCCGGGCCGGGATGCTCACGATCTCGTGACACGCCTTTCGGGCCGGTCTGCTGAGACCTTTTTGCTCATTTCCCAGAATCAGGGCCACATGCCGCTTCCAGTCGAATTGGTAGATAGTAGTCCGGGCCTCGCCCGAGGCCCCGATAATCCAAAACTCATTTTTGGCCAGGAAAGCGAGGGCCCTCCCGATGTTGACCACTCTCACGATAGGGATGTGAAAGCAGGCCCCGGCCGACCGCTTGAGCACAATGGGGTCCACACCTGCGGAACGATCCTCGGGGATAACAAGCCCATGGGCCCCGAAAAAGGCAGCGGTCCGGATAAGGGCCCCCAGGTTTCCCTGATCGGCAATATGATCGGCCACCAGGATAAGCCCATATCCCCCGGCCTGAACCGCCCTTTCCACCACACGCTCCAGCCGTTCATAATGGAAACCTTCGGTGACCGCCGCAATCCCCTGATGCGGGATGCCTGGAAAGCTGCGGGTAAATACCGCGGGATCCTTGAACACAACGGGGATATTGCGTTCTCTCGCCATCCGGATGATCTCTTCAGCCCTCCCCGTTCTCTTTTTCGAGGCAATCCAGACCTCCTGGACAGCGTGGGCCCCCCGGATTAAGGTCTCCCGGACCCCGTGAAACCCGGGAATCAGGGAATCCACTGCTGATCGAGGACGGTCGATTGTCAATCCCCCATAACCTCCATCCCCCGCTGTTCCAGCGCGGTTATGCGGTCTCTGTATTGGGCTGCTGTCTCGAATTCCAGCCTCGAGGCGGCATCAAACATCTTTTCCCGAAGATCTTCGATCATCTTGTCCAGGGCCCCGGGGGTCAAATAATGGGCCTCCTCTTCCGCTATGATCGGGACCGCGACATAGTCCGCTTCATAGGGAGAAGAGAGGATGTCGTCGATATTCTTTCGGATAGACGCCGGCGTGATATGGTTCACCCGGTTGTATTCCATCTGAATCTCCCGGCGCCTGCTGCTTTCCCGGATCGCCCGTTCCATGGAATCGGTTACCTGATCCGCATACAGAAGGACCCTGCCGTTGATATGGCGTGCGGCCCGGCCGCAGGTCTGTATCAGGGACCGCTCAGACCTGAGAAATCCCTCCTTGTCTGCATCCAGGATGGCCACCAACGAAACCTCGGGCAAGTCCAGGCCCTCCCGCAGCAAGTTGATCCCCACCAGCACATCAAAGACCCCCAGGCGAAGGTCCCGGATAATCTCCATCCGTTCAATGGTCTTGATGTCCGAGTGCATGTACCGGACCTTTATATTCAGATCGCCATAGTAGTCGGTAAGGTCTTCAGCCATCCGTTTGGTCAGGGTGGTCACCAGAACGCGTTCGCCCTTTTCCACGGTTTCCCGAATCCGGTCCAGGAGGTCATCCACCTGGGAGGCCGCAGGTCGAACCTCGATCTGGGGATCCATGAGACCTGTGGGACGGATGATCTGTTCCACGGTCTGCTCGCTTTGCCCGAGTTCATAAGGTCCGGGGGTGGCCGACACATAGATGACCTGATGAACCCTTTCCTCGAATTCCTCGAAGGTGAGGGGTCGGTTGTCCAAGGCCGAGGGAAGACGGAAGCCGTACCTTACCAGGGTCTCCTTTCTGGACCGGTCTCCCCGGTACATTCCGATGAGCTGGGGAACGGTGATGTGGCTTTCATCAATGAACAGTAGAAAGTCACTTGGAAAATAATCGAGAAGCGTGGGTGGGGGCTCTCCCGCATCTCTCCCGGTCAGGTGTCTTGAATAGTTCTCGATCCCATGGCAATAGCCGATTTCCGCCATCATCTCCAGGTCAAACCGGGTCCGTTCCTCGATCCGCTGGGCCTCCAACAGCATATTCTGTTCATGGAAATAGGCGACCTGCCGGCTCAGTTCCTCTTTGATGGCGCGAATGGCACGATCCCGGATTTCTCCAGTGGTCACATAATGGGTGGCCGGATAGATGGCAACCCGGTTTAGATGTTTCAATGTCCTGCCGGTCAAGGGATCGATCTCCTGGATCGATTCCACCACATCCCCGAAAAAGTTGATCCGAACGGCCCGGTTTTCTTCGTGAATGGGATAGATGTCCAAGACATCCCCCCTGGCCCGGAACCGGCCCCTGTAAAAGTCCATGTCGCCCCGCTCATAGTGGATTTCCACCAGCTTTTTGACCGCCTCCTCACGGGACATGGCCGCATCCGTCTCCACATAGAGGAGCATATCGTAATAGGCCTCTGGCGAGCCGAGACCGTAGATGCATGACACACTCGCCACGATGATGACATCGTCCCGGTCCAAGAGAGACCGGGTAGCGGCGTGCCGCATTTTGTCGATCTGCTCGTTGATGTGGGAATCTTTCTGGATATAGGTGTCGGACTGGGGGATATAGGCCTCTGGCTGGTAGTAGTCGTAATAGCTGACAAAATATTCCACCCCGTTGCGCGGGAACAAGCGCTTGAGCTCACCGTAGAGCTGACCGGCCAGGGTCTTGTTGGGCGCGATGATCAGTGCCGGCTTTTGAGAGGCTGCAATCACATGGGCCATGGTAAAAGTCTTGCCCGAACCGGTGACCCCGAGGAGGACCTGCCGGCGCAATCCTTTTTTTACGCCCTCTGAGAGGGCTTTAATGGCCTGAGGTTGATCCCCGCAGGGGGCAAGATCGGTTTGGATCTCAAACATCGAGTCTCCAAGTTGTCCCCCTGGGCCCGTCTTCCAGCACAATGCCCATGCCCTTGAGACGGTCCCGGATGGCATCGGCCGCTGCCCAGTTCTTCTGTGACCTGGCCACTCTCCGCTGCTCAATAAGGTTCTCGATCTCATGGGGGTCGATGCGGGGGGACAGATCGGCCAACCGGGCAAAAAAGTCGGCCGGCCTTTCCCGGAACAGCCCCAGGGTACGGCCTGCCTCCAGGATTTGCTGCCGATCCTTTTCAAGGGCCACACGGGTCTCTTGATCCAGCCCTCCTTCCGCTGCGTCCATCACCCGGTTCATCTCTCTTACCTTCTCAAAGATGAGTCCAATGGCCCCGCCCGTATTGAGATCCTCGTCCATCATCTCAACAAAGCGGTCCAGAAAAGGGGACCCGGAATCTGCATCAGACACGCCCGGAGATGAACCAAACAGCTCGTCCATCCGCTGAAAGGTGCGATAGATGCGGACAAGTCCTGCCTGGAGGCTCTGGACGTCGCTTTTGGAGAAGTCCAACGGTCCCCGGTAATGCTTTGAGAGCAGGAAAAGACGCAGCACTTCCGGGAGATATTCCTTGAGGGCATCTCGAATCGTGAGAAAATTGCCCAGGGATTTGGACATCTTTTCCGATTCCACCGTTACAAAGCCGTTGTGTACCCAGTAACGGGCGAATTCCCCGCCGTTGGCACACACGGACTGTGCCCTTTCGTTTTCGTGGTGGGGAAAGAGCAGATCCCTCCCGCCCCCGTGAATATCAAAGGTGGGGCCCAGGTAGCAGTTGCTCATGACCGAGCATTCCAGGTGCCATCCCGGTCTTCCCGGTCCCCAAGGGCTGTCCCACCGGGGCTCACCCGGCTTGGCCGCCTTCCACAAGACAAAGTCCATGGGGTGGCGCTTGTGCTCGTCCACGGCGATGCGGCTTCCTGCCTTCATATCCTCCAGTTTTCTGCCCGAGAGTTGGCCGTACCCCTTGTAGGACTCAACGGAAAAATAGACATCCGTGCCCGAGACATAGGCATGTCCCCTCTCCAGCAGGGCGGCGATCATCTCGATCATGCCGTCAATATGTTCGGTGGCCCGCGGCTCCACGTCGGCCTTCAGGATCCCCAATGCCCCCATGTCTTCATAAAAGGCATGAATGAATTCCCGGGCCAGTGTCCCCGTGTCTTTGCCTGTGAGTTTGGCCCGCTCGATGATCTTGTCGTCCACATCCGTAAAATTGCGCACATAGGTGACGTCATATCCTTTTGCCCGGAGATGCCTTACAAGAACGTCAAAGACAATGGCCGACCGGGCATGGCCGATGTGGCAGTAATCATAGACCGTCACGCCGCATACATAGATGCCGACCTTTCCCTCTTGAAGGGGTATGAAATCCTCCTTGGTTCGGGTGGCTGTGTTGTATAATCTGAGAGTCATTCATCCTCTCCTTGCTAATGTGAGAAATATAGTATCACCTCAATAATTAGGGGGATAACTGCGAACCTGGTGCCGGGGCAGAAGAATTTTTCTTCCGCTCCGGGCCTCCGGGCTGGTCTCTTGAGTGACTTATCTGCGGGGGACACCCGCCTGCCAA
>JAGHEC010000157.1 GCA_021159525.1 Deltaproteobacteria bacterium
CCCCCGTTTTACAGGAAAGAAGGAGGCAGGCGTGCACGAACTCCCCCAAACCAAGATCATTATCCATCGACATGGCGGAAAGATCGACGTGTTCCGCGACCAAGAGGATGTTGTTTTGAAAATTGAACTTCCCCGCAGCCTTCCGGTCTACAGGGGGGGCAGCCCGAAAATGGCGGAGGAACCATTGGCATGATCCGCTATGTATGGCTGAATATTTTTATCGGCTTGTGGTCACTCCTTATGTGTCTGTGGGGACTGGCCATCTCACTGATCGACAAAGACGGCCGGAGAGTCCATTTTTGCTGTGCAGCCCCCTGGGCCAGGGTCATCCTTCGGGTGTGCGGGATCAGGGTGGATGTGAACGGCCTGGAGCATGTAGACCCGGCCTTGCCGCGCATTTATATGACCAACCATCAGAGCTTTTTTGACATTTTCGCCCTGTTGGCCTGTCTCCCGGTGAACTTTAAATTCATCCTGAAACAGGAGCTGATGAAAATTCCTTTTTGGGGCCTGCCATGAGAAAGGCCGGTTATATCGGGATCGAGAGAGACGATCCCAGAAAGGCGGTAGAGAGCATGAAACAGGCGGCCCTGCGGATCAAGGGCGGGGCCTCGGTCCTGATTTTCCCCGAAGGGACCCGGAGCCCGGACGGAAGGCTTCAGGAATTCAAGAGGGGGGGGTTCAACCTGGCCGTCAAGTCGGGATGCGATATTGTCCCCATCGCCATCAGGGACAGCTTCCGCATCGCGCCCAAGGGAAGCCTCAGGATAAGAAAGGGCTCTATCGGGCTCAGCATCGGAAGACCCGTCTCCCTTTCGGGCTTGGGGAAGCGGGACATCCCTCGCCTCATGCACCAGGTGCGGTCGGAGATGCTGAGACAGATGGGATCGGAACCGTCTGAACCCACTGTTTTAACCGAACAAACCCAACCGGCCGCATAAATTCAGCATAACCGTAACAGCTCAATAAATGGGGGCAGGAGGGTTTTTCTGATGCGATTTTCTCATATCAGTGTATCAGGGAGATCTCAAGAGCCCGTGAACGGTTACTATTCAGCTAATGTGCTTTGATCCCATAGACGTAAGCGAATCCCATATCCGGCGCGAAAAGGAAAAGGCCCGGCGTCTCAGAAAATCCCACTGGTGGAACGCCCGCATCGAGAAAGGGGTCTGTTATTATTGCGGACGTCGGGTAGGCCGTGAGAATTTGACTATGGACCATGTGGTCCCCCTGGCCAGGGGGGGGCGCAGCACCAAGGGAAATCTGGTGCCTGCGTGCAAGGACTGCAACAACCGGAAAAGGTATCTGCTCCCTGTGGAGTGGGAGGAATATCTGAAATCGCCGGACGGGCTTCAGGAGTGATCCGCATCCCCGGGGGAGGGGCTCACCATGACCTCCCCGCCCACAAGCATTGCCGTCTCGAGCCCCGCGCGATCCGCGGCCCGGCCCTTGTTGACGGCGATCTCAAGACGGCCGGAACTACCGAACAGGGCCAGGGCCTGTCTCGGAGGCGCCTCACCGTAGGTTTTGCTGATTCCT
Source organism: Deltaproteobacteria bacterium (assembly GCA_021159525.1). Lineage (GTDB taxonomy): Bacteria > Desulfobacterota > DSM-4660 > Desulfatiglandales > Desulfatiglandaceae > AUK324. The sequence goes on from JAGHEC010000157.1 coordinate 1,540, forward strand.
TCCACACGCAGATTCCCGACGGCGATGATCCCCCTGCGGCCGGCCAGAAATTTTTTCACATCCTCGGCCCGCAGATTGGTAATCAGATTTCCGAAATGATCCACCCGGACAATCTGCCCCCATAGGCTCCCCTTTTTTGTGTAAGGCCTGGGAAATGGGAGCCTCACCGGATCGTCAATCATCGGCCCCATGGCTAAAGGGTCTGTGCCAAGAGAGAGATACGCTGCGGCCGGGGCAAAGAGGTCCCGACCGTGAAAGGTGTTGCTGACATGCTTGAGGAAGTATCGGGGGTCTTTCAGGTGAATAATCTGGGCATCCCGGCAGTCTTCCAGGATGGGGGAGAAAATGCCGTTGTCAGGCCCCACAAACAGGTGGGATCGGGCCTTCACAAGGATCGGCCGGCGCCGGGTGCCGACCCCCGGATCCACAACTGCTACATGGACTGTTTTTTCCGGGAAATAGGGATAGGTTTCGAACAACGCCCATGAGGCCTGCATGACAGCCCCGGCCGGGATGTGATGGGAGATATCGATGATGCGGGCAGCAGGATTGATGGAAAGGACAGCCCCTTTCATCATGGCCGTGTACGGATCTTCCAGGCCGAAATCGGTGAGCAGTGTCACCATTCCGGACGGCCTCACGACCAATCCTCCTCCAGCATGACCTGACACCCCGCCGCGGCCATCAGGATGGAGATCCCGCTCTCCGCCGACACGCCGGCCCCTGTCGGGAGAGCCACCACCGGGGTCTTCCTGAGCACCTTTCTCAGTTTGTTGCTGAAGCTTTGCATGCATGATAAGGTAGCCAAAAGGCTGGATCAAGTCAAGGACCCAAGACTCGGGAGCGGACTTTTGGCCGGAAACAGGGAGATGAAGACCGGGAAAAAGATCATTTTATTTGCCTCGCTTGTCCTGCTGACTGCAATTCTCGGGCTCGCCGGCGCGGTTGCCTACTGCGCTCTGCACCCACAGTCCGTCAAATCTCTTGTGGAAACAACCCTTTCCCGGACCACCGGTGCATCAATTACGATAGAGGCGCTCTCATACTCCTTTCGTCCTATGGAAATTGCGGCTGAGGGTGTCACTGCGGCCCCTGGGCCCGGGGGAAGCGGGTTTCATCTGAAGATCCCCCGCATCCGGGCCGCATGTTCCCTCGAGGGTCCGTTCGGGCAAAAAACCCTTACTGTTCACCGAATTGAGATCACGGGCATGTCCTGTGACATTTATCAGGACCCGGCCCTCCCGGACATGGCCCCTGACCCCCGGACCCCATCCCTTTTCGGCCCGGTCCTCAAGAGGGTCTTCGCATTCCTGGTTTTCCGGGGGATCCGTGTGGAGCGCGCAATCATGTCAGATGCCAGAGTGAAGGCCCGGCTGAAGGAGCAGACCCTGGACCTCGAGGAGATCCAGGGCCGAATGGATGCCGATCGCACGATCCATATCTCGCTGTGCGGGCGGTTTGAATGGCCGTCGCGGCAGATTCTTCTAAAAGCGCCCCTGGTCCGCATGAATACACACGGGGCCGTCTCGCTGGACCATATAAAGATCAGCTCATCGGCCGTCTTCGAACGGATCCGGTTCAAAAGCCCGGCTGTGGATTTCCACGATCTCAAAGGGGAGGCCCGCCTCACATACCGCCCGGAGCAGGGAGAGGTGTCCTTTGACGGCATGACGCTTGACCTGGAAAAGGCCCGCATCCAGGAGGCCGGGGAAAAGAAACCCATTTGCCTGGACCTGCATATGGCCGCAGAGGGTGCATTCAACCTGAAAAATCGCCGGTTGAAGGTCCGCACCCTGGACCTGGCCCTGGGCGACCGTTTTCAGATGGCAGGCGATCTCTTTGCCGCGCTGGGCCGGCCGGGAGAGGTGGATCTCACGGTGAAAACATGCCGTATCATCCCCCGGGAGATGGTCGGCCTCCTCCCCCCTCGATTCCGAAAACAGGCAGATCCTTTCGGGTTGGACGGACCCATCCTTGTGGCTGGGAGGGCGGGGGCCGTGGAAACGAAAAGCGGATGGACGTGGGAGGGGAATATCGAGGCCGCTTTCAACCGGAACGTGTTCTCTTTTAGGACCGCATCGGCCCGTGTAACCGGGGCCCTGACCGGGAAGCTCGCCCTGGCAGGCAAGGTCCCTCGCCTGGAGATACGCACAGACCTGAACGCTGAAGATGCGACATTTCAAGGAAACGGGATGGAGACAGGGCCGTGTAAGGCAATTTTTTCCCTTTCAGGGAGGTATCCTGTCCTGGACGTGAACCGCCTGTCCCTTCAGACGCCCTGGATTGCCTGGCAGGGCCGGGACAGGCCGCTTCGGGCCGGTGATATCCGCATAAAGACCGAGAAGGGGCAGATCGACCTCCGTACCCTGTCCTGCCGGTTCCCGGAGATCCGGTTTGATTCCTCTCTTTTGAAAAACATTGCGGTCTCCCTCGATCTTAGGGATGGAAAGACCTGGACCGTGGAGATCCAGGGCAAAGAAACCGGAATGACCGGGCTGGCCCGGGGCCTGGGATTCTTGCCGTCGGACTGGCAAGCGGCCGGTCACGATGCGCTGAAGGCCCGGATCAAGTTTGAGAGGGGCAACAAGGCGGCGGCGGACTCTGAATGGATATTTCAGAACCTGGGGTTTCAAGACCCGACGGGAAGCCTTATGGGAGAAAAGGTCTGCATCAAGGCCTCCCTCAGGGGGACATTCGATCTCCTTCATGACCTCAGCACCGTAGAGATGGCACTGGATGCGGATAAGGGGGAGGTCCTCTATGATCGATTCTATGTGGATCTCCAACAATCCCCCCTCTTCTTCCGGTTTACCGGGACTTACAGTGCTCCTGACAAGGCCGTGGACATTTCGAGCCTGAGTTTGGGACTGAAACAGATCGCAACCTGTCGAGTGAATGGCCGTTGGTTTGAAAAAAAACCCGGCTGGGGTTGGGATCTCATAATGGAGATCCCTGAGATCCCCTTGAGCCCCGCGTTCAATCTTTTTGTGGTGGAGCCTTTTCAGATGGAGAAGCCATCCCTGCGCTTACTCGAGATTGCAGGAACCATCTCTGCCCATGCAAACTTGACAGGGGACCTGTCAAACTGGAGGGCCAGAGGATCCATCTCATGGAAAGACGGTCGGATCGCCTATGGAGACCGTAAATTCTCACTGAACGGAATCGACCTTTCTTTCCCCCTCTGGATACAGGACCCGGATCGGGATGATGCATTGGAAGATCTGACGGGAAGCCTGTCCATAGGATCCCTCCGTCTCCCTTTTATGCCAGAGCAATCCCTGTTTTTTCCCCTTCGGGCGCATGGGGGCAATGGCCTGCATATCCCGTCACCTACATATATCCAGATCCCGGGCGGCCGGATACGTCTGGAACCGGTTCATATTGAAGGCCTGATGGGGCCTATGTTGTCCATCAGGTCCGGGCTTGTCATGCACCGGGTGGACCTCGGCCCCATTCTCTCCCCTTTTTGGCCCCGGCCCGTAAAAGGTGTCCTCTTTGGAAACCTGATTCCCGTACAGCTCCGCGGGGGCCGGCTCAGGGCCGGGGGCCAAGCCTCCGCCGCAGTCTTTGACGGCGAGATCAACTTCTCCAATCTCGGGGTGGACCGGCTGTTTACCGGAACCCCGGTCGTCAAACTGGATGCCCGTTGGAAGGATCTGGACCTGTCCCGAATAACATCCGATACTCCCTTTGGAAAGATCGAAGGACGTCTGAACGGGTATGCAAAGGGCCTGGAGATTGCAGGCGGACAGGTTCAGCAATTTGATCTCCTGTTAGAGACAGCGCGCAAGGAGGGGACCCCTCAGCGGGTCAGCGTCAAGGCTGTTGATAATATCGCCCGGATCGGGGGCGGCCGGAGCCCCTTTATGGGCATTGCCGGGATCCTTGCCGGTATTTTCAAGGAATTTCCCTATGAAAAAATCGGCGTGCATGCCATCCTGGAAAATGATCGCTTCAGGATCAACGGCACCATCCGGGAGGGAGACGCCGAATATCTCGTGAAAAGGGGTTTATTATCAGGCTTGAACGTGGTAAATCAGAACCCGGACAACCAGGTCAGTTTCAAGGACATGGTCAATCGGATCAAGCGGATCAAGACATCCAAGGGCAGTCCGGTCATTAAATAGGCCATCTATGTTCGGGGAGGAGGTCCATGGTCAGCTTGTTTCACGGCGTTAACGCGTCGCCCTGTCTATGGGACTTATTTTTCCGGCTCAGCCGGACAGGAAGGAGGAATATCATGAAGAGCTATCAAAAGGCTGCATGGATGACTGCGCCCATCTTTTTATCGCTGATCTTAGCCTGCGTGACCATCAACATCTATTTCCCGGCCGAGAAGGTGGAATCGGTGGCCGGTGAGATTGTAGACGAGATCAGGGGACAGGCCCCGCACGGCAAGGAGAGCCTTTTCAAAAAGGGAGAAGGCCTCTATGTGACAAAAACGATGACGGCTTGGCTGTGCCGACCTGCCTGGGCCGAGGAGCCCCTGACTGTTTCCAATCCCACCATACGGGCGCTGAAGGATCGGATGAAGGCTCGGTATGCCCGATTGCGGCCCTTTTATGCGAAGGGAATGGTGAAGGAGGAAAACAGCGGCTATGTGTCGCTCGGCAACACCGAAGGGCTGGGCCTCAAGGAGAAGCGGGACCTGAAGGCCCTTGTCAATGCGGAAAACAAAGACAGGAGACAACTCTACTTAGAGGTGGCTAAGGCCCTGAAAATCGATCCCGGTCAGGTGAGCCGGGTTGCGGAGATCTTTGCCAAACAATGGCAAAAGTCAGTGCCGTAAAAACCGCGGGCCGGAGTCAGGGGAGGAGGGATGTCCCCCGCGTGCAATGGAGCAGAAAACATCCTGCCCCTGCCCTGGCTTGGATCTTTGGTCCCAAGGGTTTCCGGATCTCCATTTATCAGATGTCTAACCCGGCCTGAAGATGAGCAGCCACGCATGGGCGATTAGAACCGTGACGACCATATAGGGAAAGGCGACTTTCATGAATCCGATAAAGCTGATGTGATATCCCCTGGCCTCTGCAATCCCCATGGTCACCACATTGGCCGACGCCCCGATAATGGTCCCGTTCCCGCCAAAGCAGGCCCCAAGGGCCAGGGCCCACCAGAGAGTGTTCTCAGCCCCGGGAATAACGCCGCTCAGATAGGCCACAATGGGGAGCATAGTGGCGGTAAAGGGGATGTTGTCCACAAAGGCGGACATGATGGCCGCTACCCAGAGGATCAGGGTACAGGCCACCACGAAATTTCCTGCAGAAAGATCCAGGATCCAGTCGGCGATCAGGGCCAAAAGTCCGCTCGATTCCACGGCCCCCACAATAATGAAGAGAAAGATAAAAAACATGAGGGTGGGCCATTCAATATCCTTCTCGATAAGTTCGATCAGATTTACCTTTTCGGTCAGGATGGCAATGGTCAACAGAATCGCGGCCCCCATGAGGGCGGCCACGCTGACCTCCATATGCCAGTATCCATGGCTCAAAAAAAGAAATATGGCAAACGCCAGGACCGCCAGACCATAGGTCAGAAGCTTGGGATCCGTAATAGGGTATTCCTCTTTGAGGGTCCGGATGTATTCCGCGACATTATCCACCTTGGCGGCTGCATAAGACTTTCCCCAGGCAAATCTGGTAAATAGGATCAGGGCCACGGTGCAGGCCAGGCATATGAGGGCGAGGGCCACCACAAAGTCCATGAAGGTCAGGCCGGCATATGAGCCGATCATGATGTTGGGCGGGTCTCCGATGAGGGTAGCGGTTCCCCCTACGTTGGAGGCCAGGACCAGGGGGATCAGGAGATGGAGGGGATTGAGGCCCAGGGAGATGGAGATCTCAATGGCCACGCCGGTCAACAGCAGCATGGTGGTCACGTTGTCCAGGAAGGCGGATGAAAACGCGGTAAAGATCATGAGATAAACCGACAGGAGGAAAACGTTTCCCTTGGCCATCTTGTAAGAGATGTATGCGCACCACTGAAACACGCCGGTATGTTTCAATACGCCTACAATGATCATCATTCCCATGAGGAGAAAGATCACGTTCATGTCAATGGCATTGATGGCGCTGTCAAAGGACAAGATGTGGTATTCGGGGTTGATGGTGCCGATGGTGTACGAGATGACCAGCATCAGGGCCGCGCCGAGCATCGCCGCAATGGTCCTGTGCAGGAGTTCAAATGCAATGAGGACATAGGCCAGGATAAATACGACCGTGGAAATCCAGAAGGCAGGCCCTAAAACCCGGTTGAGGTTTAGGTCTTCGCTGATGTAATAATGATCGCCCCTGCCCGCCAGTTCGGATCCCTTAAGCTCAAGGGTGCGGGTTTCAAAGCTGGTCTTGGTCGCCTCAATATGAATGGTGGACGAAAGAACGGCCCCTTTTTCCAACTGGAATCGGGAGACATATCTCCCGTTGTGAGCCGTGGTCACTTTGTCTACAAGTCTGCCGTTGACCCGTATATCAATGACGGCCTCGTCGATCGGTTCTTTGTGGCTGTCCAGGACAATCCCGGAGATATTAATAGTGTCCCCGCCGGGGATGATTGCCTGCGGCGGCCCGGCCTTGGGACCGTGCCCGGCAAGGGCCGTGGAGGCTGCAAGCAGGATGCTCATGACGCAAACAGATGCCAACCAATGCCGAAAGGTCTTCATAATATGTTCTTCCCCCTTGAGATAGATCTGATAACAACCGAATCATGTGGATGCGGATGAGAGGCTTCAATGTGGCGGGAATCTAACAAAACAGGATTCAAAATGTCAAGAGGAAGGTTTGCCCGGCCTTGCTGACCGCCCATACGAATACAAGGAGGCCGAGGACCGTCATGGCAGGAGAGACCTTTATCATCAAATCCCTCTTCATCCAAAACAGCATCATGCTGATATCCCTTGGGGTTGTGCTTGCCTTTCTCGCTGCGGGCATCGTCAAAAAACGGCCGAAGCTGGCTGCTGCCGCAGTGATCTGGACGGGAATTGTGCTCTGGTTCTTCAACAGCGCCTATTTCGGGTTCAGCGTCGTGACCGTCGGTCCGGAAGGGATATGCCTCAAATACGGGGTCCTTTCGGCGCGGGACGTTTGCCTCCCCATTGATTCGCCCTGGGAGATCGCGACCCGTTTCTCAGACATCAAAAAGATGAAAAAGGTTTATCTCATCACAATCGGGGGCCGGGACAGCATGCGGGTGAAGGGGGCCGAAGGCCGCGTGCTCCTGGAGAGGATCGGCAAGGCCATTGAAGACGCCAAGGCAGGGTCTTCGCTGATGTCCGATAAACGGCCGGTCCGTGTCAGGACCGACCGTATCGGGCAGGAAAAAGGTTTACTGTTTATTCCGGATATGGCTGATCTTCTCTTGGGCGTCGCCCAACTGGCAACTGTTTCTGAGTCAGGTTGAAATCCCGAATTTGGGCAGGACGTATGCCTGAAGCGCCACCCACCCCGCAATAATCAAAAGTATAATCCAGATGCTCATGCCGCCCCCTTTTTGTTGAGGTTGGTCTTGGCCTGATTGTTCCAATCCGTTGCCTCGTTTATAGCGCTTGATTGCAGCCCACGGCTGCGTTGAGATTATGCTCAGGAGAACCCGCCGTGGGAGGCGCAGGACGAAGCGGCAGTCGCTCCGGCCAATCCCTTTCCTGGGCCGGATGCCACAGACGCGAATGTCGAGAGCACCTTTTCGCTGTCATCCGCACCGCACAAAGGGCAGGGACCTTTGTCTTCGCCATTGCTCCGAAAGCAGAGAGATTCAAAAACATTTCCGCATTTGTTGCATTTAAATTCAAAGATAGGCATCTTTTCCTCCTCACTTGCCCAATGAATCAAAGTTTTGACGTATCACCTCAATAATTAGGGGGATAACTGCCAACCTGGTGCCAGGGCAGAAGAATTTTTCTTCCGCTCCGGGCCTCCGGGCTGGTCTCTTCAGTGACTTATCTGCGGGGGATACCCGCCTGCCAAGGCCAATTGAGCGTTCTTGCCAAGACTTTCGTCCCGTGGATTTGCGATGGCAGAAGGAAGTAACATGGGTAACAAGGCAATGGCGGGCAGGCTTGCCCCTTTGGCATTCCCGCATTCGTCGAGCCGCGGCTTCCCCCACTGATAGGTCACAAAGAGACGGCGCCTTCCTCTCCGAGGCGTAGGCTCTACGAGCCGGAGGCCGGCAGTCGCGTCAGAAAAACCCTCCTGCCCCGGTAGTAAGTTCGCCGTTATCCCCCTAATCATCGAGCTGATACGCCCTCTCTGAGAATGCAGTATCCAAAACAGAACTTTGAAATTGAAGAACCCTGTAGCAAGTAAATATCTACCGGCATAGCCGGTAGCTTTGTGAGGGCCCCTGGAAGGGGCCATTGTTAATCGAAATCTGGAAAACTTAGCTGGCTTTTGTCTGAAGCTTCCTGGTGCTTTATATACTCCCGGAC
>JAGHEC010000023.1 GCA_021159525.1 Deltaproteobacteria bacterium
CCCCATCAATTTTGTGGGGACTGTCGTCAATTATCTCCTGTTGGGAAAACTCCCTGCCCTTGACGATGTGGGAAGGCCTCTATTCGCTTATGGCAAGAGCATCCATGATCAATGCCCGAGGAGGGCCCATTATGAAAATGATGAATTTGTAGAAGAATTCGGCTCTGAAGAGGCCAAGATGGGCTACTGCCTCTACAAGATGGGCTGCAAGGGCCCGGATACCTACAACAACTGCCCTATTGCCAAGTTCAACGATGGAACAAGCTGGCCGGTTGAAGCAGGGCATCCCTGCATCGGCTGCAGCGAACCCAACTTCTGGGACGAAATGACCCCATTCTTTGAACAAAGCTGATACCAGGGGCGGCGATTAGGCCTCAGAATACAACTCTTAAGAAAAGAGAGGAGATACCATGGGCAAGAGAATTATTATTGATCCAATTACCCGGATAGAGGGACACCTCCGCATCGAAGTGGAGGTCGAAGGGGGCAAGGTCAAAAATGCCTGGAGTTCCGCTCAGATGTTCCGGGGCATTGAAATCATTCTGAAGGGGCGGGACCCCCGCGATGCCCCTCTGTTTACCCAGCGTTCATGCGGCGTCTGCACCTATACCCATTATCTCGCATCCATTCGGGCCGTAGAAGATGCAGTGGGGGTGAAGATTCCGGACAATGCGCGCATCATCAGGAACCTGCTCCACGGGGCCCAGTTCCAGCACGATCACATTGTTCATTTTTACGGTCTTTCGGCCCTTGACTGGGTCGATGTGGTCAATGCCCTTAAGGCCGATCCCAAGAAAACCGCGGCCCTGGCTGACAATGCAAGCAATGATCCCAAGGGGGGCGCAGCTTATTTTAGAGAAGTTCAACAGCGGATCAAGACCTTTGTGGACAGCGGGCAGTTAGGCCCCTTTGCCAATGCCTACTGGGGACACCCTGCCTACAGACTTCCCCCTGAGGCCAATCTCATGGCAACGGCCCACTATATCGAGGCCCTTCGCCTCCAGGCCAAGACTGCCAGGATGCATGCCGTATTCGGGGCCAAGAATCCCCACTTGCAGTCCCTGGCCGTCGGGGGCGTCACCTGTGTGGCAGATCTTACCCCTGATCGCATTGCGGAATTTCTGTTTCTCTGGAAGGAGACCCAGGATTTTGTGAAGAATGTCTACCTGCCCGACATCTTGGCGGTTGCACCTTTTTACAAGGACTGGGGCACCATCGGCGGAACGACCAATTTCCTGGCCTGGGGCGACCTGCCCGAATCGGCCAAGGAGCCTGACAGCTTCTTCCTGCCCAGGGGCGTGATTATGAATCGGGACCTCAAAGGGGTTAAAATGGCTGATCCTGACAAGGTTACCGAACACGTGACCAGATCCTGGTACAAGGGCAATGATGCCCGACACCCCTATAACGGCGAGACCAATCCCATTGAAGGCGACCCCAAGTACGATACGGCTGACAAGTACTCCTGGATCAAGGCCCCCCGCTATGACAACCAGGCATGCGAAGTCGGACCCTTGGCACGAACCCTGGTGGCCTATGGATACGGGAAAAAGGAGATTGCGGAGTTGGTAAATGGCGCGCTCCAGAAGCTTAGTTTGCCGGCGTCCGCCCTTTTCTCAACCCTGGGCCGAACCGCAGCCCGCGCTATTGAGACCGTGGCCATCGGTGACGCCATGGAGCCGTGGATTATGGAGCTTGTGGGGAACCTCAAGAAAGGAAACGACAAGACCTACACATCATGGACCATGCCGAAGACCGGCAAGGGGTGCGGTCTCAACGACGTAGCCAGGGGTTCTTTAGGCCACTGGGTCGAGATCGAGGACGGTAAGATCAAGAACTACCAATATGTGGTCCCCTCGACCTGGAACCTGGGTCCGCGGTGCAAGGCCGGGAAGCTGGGTCCGGTGGAGGAATCGCTTATCGGTACGCCGGTGGCAGACCCCAAAAACCCACTGGAAATCATCCGGACCGTCCACTCATTTGATCCATGTATCGCCTGTGCCGTGCATGTGATCGATCCTCACTCCAACGAGGTCTATAAGGTCAGGGTCTTGTAACCCGAACTCAGTTATAGCCCTTCCCTGCCTGCCGTCCTTTCCGGTGGGCGGAAGGGCTATTTTGTCAGCCCATCCTTTCAGGGGGCCTTGAAAGGCCGCCCCCGTGGCCGATCAGGTTTTTTCGGGCGGGGATATACCAATGCCGCATTTCCCTGAAAGAGCACGCCCGGAGTTCTGCCTTAGGTATATAGTACACCATCCCGGTCGGGTTATCCTTGTAATCGGCGTGATCACGCCTCTTTTTGCTGCACACCTGCCTGACCTCAGATTTGAGACCTCCATCTACGATCTCGCCATTGAGGATCTCCCCTAAAGCCTGACATACCAACAGGTTAAACAAAGCTTCGGGTGCGAGGAAATTATCCTGGTTGTGGCCACAACAGGGGATGTTTTTGACCCGGACACTTTCGATCAGATCGAACGCCTCAGCCACTCCCTGTGCCGGATCGACGGGGTGAAACGGGTGATCAGCCTTCCCGGCATTAAGAAGGCCATGGACATAACGGGCAAGTGGAACCTTGCTGATTTCCAGAAGGTGGTCTCTGCGGTTGATCTGTTCCACCGGAATCTCATTTCCCAAGACGGCAAGACCACGGCAATCACCGTTGTTTTAGAAGACCTTAAACACAAAGAGCGGGTGATCCAAGCTGTCAACGACCTGATCAACGCCTATCAGGCGGCATTTTCCCGTATCACCTCAATAATTAGGGGGATAACTGCGAACCTAGTGCCGGGGCAGAAGAATTTTTCTTCCGCTCCGGGCCTCCGGGCCGGTCTCTTGAGTGACTTATCTGCGGGGGACACCCGCCTGCCAA
>JAGHEC010000236.1 GCA_021159525.1 Deltaproteobacteria bacterium
GAAGAGACCAGCCCGGAGGCCCGGAGCACGAGAAAAATCTTCCTGCCCCGGTGATACGGTCGCTGTTATCCCCCCAATTATTGAGCTGATGCGATTTTCTCATATCAGTGTATCAGGGAGATCTCAAGACCCCGTGAACGGTTACCCCCCTTGAATCACCGCCCCCGGAGGACCGACGGGGCTGAACAAACACAAGCAGAACCAATATATGCATGCGGCCAGATATCGTGCCTTTCTCGATGCATGGGCGCGCAGGTGTGGAGCGCCTCTCATTATGGCGTGCCTGCTCGTATGGACAATTCCGGCATATGGTTCCCCCTCCGCAGGGCCGGCGGCCCGTTCGCTCAAGGCCGCTGTCCTGGTCTCCCGCAATATACGGCCTTATCTCGAGGCGATGGAAGGTTTCAAGACAGGGCTTTCAGAGGGTTCCGGGACCGAGATCCAGGTCATTGGCATGGAAAACCTGAGACCGTCGGATAAGGCGGGTCTTGTCCGAAGGCTTTGCGGGGAGAATCCGGATCTTCTTGTCGGGGTCGGCCCGGAAGCTGCCCTGTTCATATGGAAAGAGATCCCGGACAACCGGATTATTAAGCTGTATCTCATGGTCCTCAACCCGGGAAAGGTCTTTGGAGCGGGCAAGGACCCTTGCGGCATTTCTCTGAACATCCCGGTTCATGTCCAGGTAAACATGATCCAAAAGGCGCTTCCGGATGTTCGCCGACCCGGGATTTTTTACGATCCCCGGATCAATGACGATTTTTTCCGCAAAGCAGTTGAAGGGGCCTCATCCACGGGCATCACGATTGTGCCCCTGAACATCGGATCCAAGAAGGACATCCCGTCGGTCCTGGAAAAGAAGTGGAACGAGCTGGATGCCATTTGGATGATACCGGATCGAACGGTCATCTCTGAAAGCATTATCCATTATGTAATCAAGGAGGCATTTATCAGAAAAGTGCCGGTGATCGGCTTCAACCGTTTTTTCTATGACGCAGGAGCTGCCATGGCCTTTGTCTTTGATTATGAAACGCTGGGAAGACAGTGCGCACGGGAGGCCCTGAGGGCCGCGGCCGGAAATCCGTGCAGATATATGCCGCCGGTCTTTGATGTCTGGATCAACCCCCTGGTGGTGGATAAACTCGGGCTGAAGATCCCTGACACGTACGACCCGCCTATACGCCTCGGGCCGTAAGGCGGGCAAAAGTCGTTTTGAAAAACTTAGGCATACACCTCAGGCTGTTGATAGCCGTATTCGCACTGATCGTCACCACGGCCTTCGGTCTGGGATATGTGGGGACCAATATCGCCCGGGAGTTCGTGCAAAGCCGTTTTGAAAAGCGCATGTCTTTTCTTGCCGGATACCTTGCCTTGAATGCGGAGTTGGGCATATTGATAGGGGACAGGACCATGCTGACCCGGCTTGCCTCGAACCTGATGACAGAGGACGACATTGTTCGGGTGTCTGTATTCAACAAGGATGGCACAGAAATTACGGCCGTATCGCGACAGCTTTCCGGTCCCCTGTCCACGGTTCAGACACCGGTCGTACTCAGAGAATCAAAAGGCTATGACCGGGCATTCGAGTGGCATGCTGACGCACAGAAGCAGGATCGGGTCATCGGCAAGGTGGAGATCGCCTTCAGCACAGGGGAAATGGACCGGGTCCTGACCGAAATGGCCCATCGCTTCGCATGGGTCTCGGCCTGCCTGGCCGGCATCGCAGCCTTGATATTCTATTTTATCTCCCGTTCTCTGGTTGCCCCGGTCACGCGACTGGCCGAAGCGGCCCGTCAGGTGGCGGCAGGCGATCTGAACGCCCGGGTGGCCCCGGCAGGTCCGCCGGAGACAAGGGGCCTTGCCGCCTCTTTCAATGCCATGCTCGATTCCCTCAACAACAGCAGGCAGGAACTGGAAGCGGTCTACCAGGAGCTGATGAAGCAGAACGCATTGGCCGAGGCGGGCAAGTTCTCCCTCATGATCGCCCATGAGGTGAAAAATCCCCTGAGCATTATCAAAAGCTCCCTCGATATCATAAAAAAGGACTGCGATCTCTCTGCCGGGGAGACCATGGTGGCCTACATGGAGGATGAAATCCGGCGGTTGAACCGGTTGATCGAGGATTTTCTGGCATTTGCCCGGCCGGCCAGGCCGTCGTTCCGCCATGTAAACCTCAACGCCCTTCTCGCCGAGACCGTGGCGAGATTCGAAATCCAGAAGGAGACCGGATCTATAATCGAGGCCCGCATACCAAAGGAGCCGGCTGAAACGCTTGCAGATCCCGATCTGCTCACACGGGCTATGGCCAACATTATCAAGAATGCGAACGAAGCCAACGGGAACAAAGGGATCATCCGGGCGGAGGCCTCCTGCGGGGATCAAACATGGAAGCTGGTTATCCTGGACCAGGGAGAGGGGATCGCCCCCGACAACCTAAAAAGGATTTTTGATCCTTTTTATACCACGCGGTCCAAGGGGGCGGGACTGGGTCTTCCCTTTGTGTCCCAGGTAATGGCGGCCCATAACGGAAGGGTGTGGGCCGAAAACAGAAAAGAGGGGGGCGCAGCGTTCACCATCGAACTCCCGCTGCACCACGTCAAGGAAAGCCGTTGACAAGCCATCATCTCACACAAAGGCACAAAGCATCGCAAAGATTTTTGGCGCCACAGGCCCGGCAGATTCCTGAGATTACGAGATTGAATTCGTGACCGCGCACATTCTCATTGTTGACGACGAAGAGAAGATGAGGCATCTCCTCTCCATCATGCTCGAACGGAGGGGGTATCGGGTCGACCGGGCCGCTGACGGGGTGGAGGCCCTGGACATGGTCCGGAACACCCCGTTTGACATGGTCATTGCCGATATCAAGATGCCCCGAATGGACGGCAGGGAGCTTTTGAGTCGCATCCGGGAGATGGACAGCCCCTGCCCTGTGGTGTTCATTACGGCCTTTGCGACCGTGGACTCGGCCGTGGAGGCCATGCGGGCCGGGGCCGCGGACTACATCACCAAGCCCTTTGAAGAAGACCGCATTGTCCTGGCCGTCGAGCGCACCCTTAACATCTCCCGCGTCATGGCCGAGAACCGGGACCTCCGGCGGGAACTCCAGGAGGCGGCCGGAGGCCGGGATATCGTCTATGTCTCTGAAGAGATGGCCCGCGTCATGGACCTTGCGGATCGAGTGGGCCGGAGCGAGTCCGCAGTCCTCATCAGCGGCGAATCCGGGACTGGAAAAGAACTCCTGGCCCGCTATATCCATCACGTGAGCCCAAGAAAAAAAAGGCGTTTCGTTCCGGTCAACTGCGCGGCCATCTCGCCGAACCTGATCGAGTCCGAGCTGTTCGGGCACGAAAGGGGGGCCTTTACCGGGGCCGTCAGGAGGGCTGCCGGCAAATTCGAGTATGCCTCGGGCGGAACCCTGTTTCTGGATGAAATAGGAGACCTCTCCCTGGACGCCCAGGCCAAGCTCCTGCGGGCCCTCCAGGAAAAACGGATTCAGCGGGTAGGGGGCAACGAGGAGATCCCGGTGGATGTGCGGGTCATCTGCGCCACCAATCAGGACCTTCAACAGCTCGTGAAGCACGGGGCCTTTCGCAAGGACCTGTTCTTCCGCATCAACGTCTTTCCCATTCATCCGCCCCCGTTAAGAGAGCGAAAGGAGGATGTGGTTCCGCTGGCAAAGCACTTTCTGTCAAAAATGACCGGCAGTCCGAGGCCCTTGACCGAAGGGGCCGGCCGGGTCCTCTGCGAATACACATGGCCCGGGAATGTCAGGGAGCTGGAAAACGTCATGGAACGGGCGCTGATCCTTGCCGGGGGAGACGCGATCACAGCCCATACCCTCTCGTTTCTTAAAACAGATCCTTCTGCCGGGCGTCAAACCAGCGCTTTTTCCCTCCCCTCGGAAGGGATATCCCTCGAAGAGATGGAGAAGGAGCTTGTGCGCCAGGCCCTTGCCTCGGCTCAGAACAACCAGAGCGCCGCAGCAAAGCTCCTGGGTCTTACACGGGCCAAGTTCCGTGTCCTGCTGCGCCGGGCCACGGGGGAACCGGCAGAGGACTGAACGCTGAACGTCTCACACAAAGCCACGGAGAGCACAAAGTGTTTTTGGGGGAGCCCTAAGGCCCCCGTGCACCGTGAAAAACTCCGTGATGCTCTGTGTCTCCGTGTGAGCATAATAATCTCACACAAAGCCACGGAGAGCACAAAGGTCTTTTGGGGGGTGCGCAGGGCCGGTCGGCATCAGGCGTGAAAAACTCCGTGATGCTCTGTGTCTC
>JAGHEC010000056.1 GCA_021159525.1 Deltaproteobacteria bacterium
GAAAAACCCTCCTGCCCCGCGTTATTGAGCTGTTACGTGAGGCGGACAATCCCAAATTTGACCAAAAATCAGCCGTGCACGGTTACAAAATGTGTTAACCGTACAGGAGGGAACAGACGACCACAGCGGCGACAATCCCTATCAGATCCGCGGTCAAGGCCGCGGCCAGGGCATGGCGCATGCGCCGGACCTGCACCGCGCCGAAATAGACCGCCAGCACGTAAAACGTGGTTTCCGTGGACCCCTGAAGCGTGGACACCAGGTAACCGGTATAGCTGTCAGGACCGACCTGCGGATTGTTGATTATGGATGCCATAATGCCGTAGGCCCCGGATCCTGACAGGGGCCGCAGCAGAGCCATAGGGAGGGCCTCTGCCGGCATTCCCAGGCTGCCTGTCACACCCCCGATCAGCTTTACCATACCCTCCATAGCGCCGCTGGCGCGAAACATACCCACGGCTACAAGGATTGCCACCAGGTATGGGATGATCCTCACAGCCACCTGAAATCCTTCCTTGGCTCCCTCCACAAAGACCTCATAGACGCGGACCCGTCTCGCCACGCCGAATGTGAGAAACCCGAGCATGAGCCCGGGGATGATCCACGGTGAGACCGAACGGCCGTAGAAAATGGTTGCGGGGATCATGGCCAGGAGCACGGCGATTGCAGCGGCGCTAAGCCACGCAGAATATGCGCCGGGATCTTGCGGAGCCGTATCCCCGGCAGGGCCCGGGCCTTCCTCTTGAACGGGATCCTCAGAGGGCCGGGTTTTCCGGAACAGAGGGATCCTGCTATAGAGTTTGGCCGCACATATAGCCGCAACAGTGGAACAGACAGTGGCAAACAGGGTCGTGGGCAGGATCCCGGCCGGGTCGGCAGAGCCGGCAGCTGCGCGCAGGGCGATGACCCCTGTGGGCAGGAGGGTCACATTGGAGGTGTTGATGGCTAAAAACAGGACCATGGAGTCGGTGGCGGTTCCGTGACGGGAATTGAGACGATCCAGGTCCTCCATAGCCCGAATCCCGAAAGGCGTCGCTGCATTGCCAAGGCCCATGGCATTGGCCGACATATTTAGAATCATCGCCCCCATGGCCGGGTGCTCAGCCGGGACATCGGGAAACAGCCGCACCATGACAGGCCTGATCAGACGTGCCAGGATGGTCAGCAGTCCCCCGGCCTCGGCGACCTTCATAAGGCCCAAAAACAGGGTCATCACGCCGATGAGACCCAGGGCCAGCTCCACTGAGCCGGTCGCGGACTCGATCATGGATTGGGAAAGGGCCGTCATGGGAGACAGGTCGCCTTCTGCACCGTGCCATGTGAACTCCCGCCACCCGGCCGATACAAATGCGCTCAGAACAATCACAAAAAATACGACATTCATTGCTTGGCCCCCCTGCCTTGCTCCCAATGCGGCGATCCTGTGATGCCGACCGTATCTATTGAATGCCTTCTCGTCAAGAAATTAAAAAATGCGTCACTCTCGGTGTGTGAAAAAGATCCGCTGCCGCGGGTTTTTTCAGAAGGCAAAACAGTTACAAAAATGATTGACACTGTACAATGATTTATTTACCATATTTGAAAGAAAAGATTTCATATATGGAAATAAATTCCAATAATAAAAAGGTCCCCGGCCTTGAAAGGGGATTGAGGGTACTTGAACTCCTGGCTGAGGCGTCCGGTGAACTGGGTCTCAAGGCAATCGGCCGGAAACTGGATATTCCCATCTCTTCCCTGTGGCGCATCCTCGGGGTCCTCACAGGGAATGGGTATGTCCTCTTCGATCCTGAGGCAAAGACCTATCGCCTCGGCTTTAAATTCCTTTATCTCGGCAATATCGTCTTGAACCGCATGGGTTTTCGTTCCCGGGCCAGGGAATACCTTAATCAGTTAGTGGAAAAAACCGGCGAAACCGCAGAGCTCTCGGCGCGGATAAAAGATCAGCTCATTCTGATCGAACAGGTGGAGGGACCGGATGCGGTGAGGCTGTTTTCAAGGGTCGGAAGCGCATATCCCTATTTCCACGCCACGGCCCCCGGAAAGGTCTATCTGGCCCATCTTGACAGCGAAAAATTTCAGCGCGTGATGGCGCGCATGGGCCTGCCCAGGATCACGGAACATACCGTTATTCATCTGAACGACCTCGAGAATGAACTGCAATCGGTTCTCAAGAACGGTTTTGCCACTGATACTGAGGAGATGCGGCTTGGGGTTTGCCGGATTGCCTCCCCGGTTTACGACAAGACAGACAAGGTGGCGGCCTGCCTCGGAATAGCAGCACCGTCTTTCCGCGTCCCAAGGCAGGAGCATCAACGGATCGGAAAAATAACCAGGGAGCTTGCCCAAAAGCTGAGCGCGGAAATCAAAGAAGACAAGCTTGGGGACTGGCTCCCCTTCGGGCAGTTCGAGTGATCTGCAACAGGAGGGCCTATGTTAGTACGTACTGAAGAGCAAGAAATGCTGCTCAAAAATTTGAAGCGCGTCGTAGATCATAAAATAAGACCCGCGGCTGCTGAAAACGACCGAACCGGGGCCTTTAATTGGGAGATCGTTTCTCTATTCTGGGACCTGGGGCTGTTGAAGATCATGCTCCCGCCGGAATACGAGGGGTGGCCACTCAATCCTTCCCACACCCTTTGCCTTGCCATAGAGGAGATCGCCAAGGCCTGCGCCTCTTCGGCCCTCCTCCTGATCATCCAGGCCGTAGGCAGCTATCCCCTTATTTTTGCCGGGAACGAGGCTCAAAAAAAGAAATACTGCCCCATGATATCGGATGAAAGACGTCTGATCGGCTATCTCGTGACAGAGCCGGGGGCCGGTTCGGATGTCCAGGCCATCCGCTGTACGGCCAGGCGTTCCGACCGCGACTATGTCCTCAATGGCCGCAAGGTGTTTGCCACAAATGGATCGGTTGCCGGGATCTACTCCGTACTTGCCAAGACAAGCGAGGGAAAGCTTAGCTTTTTTATTGTGGAAAGAGACAGGCAAGGGATTTCTATAGGCAGGATCGAGGACAAGTGCGGGTTTCGGGGGAGCAACACGGCGGAGGTCATCCTGGAAGACGTGCCCGTGCCCGAGGCCAATCTCCTCGGAAAGCCGGGCGAGGGGTTCAAGATCGCTATGGGGGACTTTGACATGTCCCGACCGGCCGTGGCCGCCCTCTCGCTGGGACTTGCCGAAGGGGCACTGGATTATGCCATCGATTATGCCAGGAAGCGCAAGACTTTTGGAAGACCGCTCATCCAGCACCAGGCCATCCAGTTTCTCCTGGCTGATGCGGCCACCCTTATCGAGGCCAGCCGCGGGCTCATGGAACGGGCGGCTATTGCCTTTGATTCAGGTCGGAAAAATACAAAACTCGCATCCATGGCCAAATTCTTTTGCAGTGATGCAGCCATGAAGATCACTACAGACATGGTCCAGGTCCTGGGGGGCTACGGCTATATCCGGGATTATCCCATCGAACGGATGTTTCGGGACGCCAAACTGACTCAGATCTTTGAAGGGGCCAACCAGATCCAGCGCATGATTATCGGAAGAGAGCTCAGCAGAAAATAAAGGAGGCAACAGGAAATGGATTTTTCATTGAGCAAGGAGCAAAAAGACATCAAAAAGGCGGCCGCTGAATTCGCACGGGGGGAGTTCCAGGCCGACCTCATTCTGGAATGTGAAACCAACCACCGGTTTCCCCGGGAGGTCTTCAAGCAGATGGGCGAACTCGGGTTTATTGGTCTCGATTATCCAGAGGCCGTGGGCGGCGGGGACCTGGGGGTCATGGAAAATGTCCTGGTCATCGAGGAATTCTGCAAGGCAGACTCGGGCATGGGCATGGCCCTTCACCTCGCCTTTCTCCCTGCCAAGATCATCAAGATCTTCGGGACTCCTGCACAGCACCAAAAATTCCTGGGGCCGCTGGTCAAGGGGGACTGGGTCTCGGCCGTCTCCTTCACAGAAGCGGATCACGGAAGCGATCTGACCCGCATGGAGACCACCTTGCGGGAAGTGGCGGACGGCTTTGTGCTGAACGGGGCCAAGGTCTTCACCACCAATGGCCTTTATGCAGACTTTTTTATTGTCCTGGCCCAGGAAGATCTGGATGCAAGACCCGGCAAGGGCATGACTACCATCCTCGTGGAAAGGGACCCCGGCTCCTGGCTGGGGGGAAGCCTGGAGATCAATGAACTCACCGGCAAGATGGGACTTCACATGGCCTCCAGCAGCGAGCTGGTCTTTCACGATCTCAAGGTGCCTAAGGAAAATATCCTGGGAGAGCGGGGCCGGGGGCTTCTAAATGTTCTGGATTTTCTGGATGAAAGCCGCATCGAGATAGGGGCCCAGGCCCTCGGCATCTGCGAGGGGGCCTTCCTCAAGGCCCTTCGCCACGCCAGGGACAGAAAGCAGTTCAACCGATCCATCATCGATTTTCAGGGAATCGGGCACAAGGTGGCCAGGATGTGGAGCCAGGTCCAGTCGCTTAAATGGCTTACCTACTACGGGGCCTGGCTCTGCGACCATGGCCCGGAGAAGCTCGCCGGGGCCATTCCCATGGTGACCTCAACCGTCAAGCATCACGTGCCGGAGACCGCAAAGGCCATTATCGACAATGCCATTACCGTGTTCGGGGGTTACGGCTATTTTTTGGACCAGGAGGTGGAACGTCGTTACCGGGACAATCGCATTATCGAAATGTACGAGGGGACCGTGGAAATCCAGTTGAACAATATTGTCCGCATCTTGAAAAAGATGGCCCCCGGTTTTATGGAGACGGAGATCCTTTAAACTGGCCGTCGCCCAAAGCCCCAACTGAACGATCGCCTGAAGGCCGCATGGCCTCCGATCCGAACCCCGGCAAAGATAAGTTGGGCCATTCCGGGGGCCCCGGCCCTGGCGATATGGATCATGAGTTCAGCATCGGCAATGAGCCGCTCGGCCTCCTCCCCAGGGTAGCCGCACCAATATTTGAGGTCGTGTAGGAAGCAGGCAGGATACAGGTCGATGCCATGCCACTGATCAAGCCACAGGGAACACCCGTCGCTTTTGAAGGGAATGACAGGCGGGTCGTCTTTGATTTTTTTCCACAGGTCTGTCAGGCCGTATTGCCTGCATATTACGGCAATCTCGGCCAGGGTCACCTCCCTTCCCTTTTCAGGCAGCTTCATGTCGTGTCCTCCTCCTATGAGACATAAATCGCTCTGGCGGATACATTCCTTGGTAACAGCTCAATAAATGGGGGCAGAAGGGTTTTTCTGAGGCGACTGCCGGGAGGGCGCCGTCTCTTTGTGACTTATCAGTGGGGGAAGCCGCAGCTCGACGAAGTCGAGAATGCGGAGGGGGCAAGCCTGCCCGCCATTGCCTTGTTACCCATGTTACTTCCTTCTGC
>JAGHEC010000266.1 GCA_021159525.1 Deltaproteobacteria bacterium
GGTCGGGGAACGGGATCAAGGCGCTTATTGACGGTTCTACTGACATAGCAGATAGTTCCCGGTTCATAAAGGGAAAAGAGGTGAAACTCGCCATTAAAAAAGGGGCCTATCCGGTTCCCTTTGCCGTTGCCTATGACTGCATCGTGCCGGTGGTGCATCCAAGCAATCCGATTGTGAATATCACCATGGCGCAGCTTAAAGATATCTACATGGGGAAGATCAAGAACTGGAAAGAGATAGGCGGACCCGACAGGCCCGTCGTGGTAATCTCCCGGGATACATCCTCGGGGACATATGAGGTATGGCACAAAAAAGTAATGAAGAAGAAGCGGGTGTACCCCGGAGCCCTCCTCCAAGCATCAAACGGGGCGGTTTCCCAGGCCGTGGCCAAAAACAAGAACGCCATCGGGTATATCGGGATCGGATACCTGAACAAGGATGTAAAGCCGTTGATGGTCAACCGGATCGTGGGGTCCGCAGCAACAACTCTGAACGGGACATATCCGATCAGCAGGCCTCTCTTTATGTTTACACCGGGCTGGCCACAGGGGGATGTGCTCAAGTTTATCAACTTTGTCATTAATCCTAACAAGGGCCAGAAATATGTGGCGGAGGCAGGGTTTGTGCCCCTTTATTGATTGATGCCCCAGTGAAATAGAAAAGAAAAACATTTCACCCCAGTTAACTACCCGCAAAAACGGACTTAACGGAGCGCGATAAAATTGATGATTGTTGGAGCGAGGCGTGAATACCGCGTTGACCAGAGGTAGAACGGGGATGATTGTTGATTGAAGGGCTGATGAGTGGAAAAACGAAAGTCGGATGTCTGAGGTCTGATGACAGAAAAGGCAGACGGATGCGTGCTGGAATGCCGGAATAGAACGGCACTGGGTAAATAATCCGTGGAAATCTGCGTAATCTGCGGATGGATGATTTAGATGAGAAAAGGTAGTAAAAAGGGGAAAAGTCGGCGGGGAAGGGAACGGGTGATCCGGTGTATTTTTTTCGGTGTGGCATTGGCCTCAATTGCCACCCTCGGCCTGATTGCCCTCTTCCTCTTCGTAGAGGGGCTTCCTGTTTTAGGAAAGGTTTCTGTCACGGATTTCGTCTTCGGAAAATTCTGGTACCCGACCGACGAGCCCCCGGATTTCGGTATCTTCCCTCTGATTATGGGGTCTGTCTGCGTGACTGCGGTTTCTTCTGTTATCTCGATCCCACTCGGGGTAATGACGGCCCTCTATCTCGCAGAGTGCGCCTCTGCGAGGGTGAGGGAGTGGGTTAAACCGATCGTAGAGCTTTTAGCATCCCTCCCTTCGGTGGTCATCGGCTTTTTCGGCATGGTGATCGTAGCACCATTCCTTCAAGAGATCCTGAATATCCCCACTGGCCTGAATCTTTTTAACGCGTCTTTAATGTTAGCTTTTATGTCCATTCCAACCATCTGCAGCCTCTCTGAAGACGCCATTTTCAGCGTGCCCGCAGAGCTGAAAGAGGCGTCTTTGGCCTTAGGGGCCACACACTGGGAAACCATCGCCCGGGTCATTCTTCCCGCTTCTATTTCAGGCATCTCTACCGCTGTAATCCTGGGTATGTCCAGGGCCATGGGTGAAACCATGGTGGTTCTTATGGTTGCGGGCGGTGCGGCTAAGATACCCACTTCCCTTTTTGATCCGGTGCGGCCCATGCCCGCGAGCATAGCCGCCGAGATGGCAGAGGCCCCTTTCCGTGGCGATCACTATTACGCCCTGTTTGCCATAGCCATTGTCTTGTTTCTGTTCACCCTGGCCTTCAACCTTGTGGCGGAATATATATCCAATAAATACAGGCAAGTTGGAGCGGCAACCCTTTGAATTGGACGGAACTGAGAGGTCAGATGTCGGACATCGGAGATCGGATCTCAGAAGTCGGGGATTAATGGATGAATAGGATGAAGCATAAAAATGGAGTGCGGGTTCGCAGAAAAGTCATTCAGGGGGCTATGTTTGGGATTTTCAAGATCTGCGCTGCCGCCAATGGAATTGCCCTTGCAATCATGCTGTACTTTCTTGTGTCGAGGGGATGGCGGGCCATTAGCTGGACATTCCTAACCCAACCGCCCATAGATTCCATGACAAAGGGGGGAATACTTCCCTGTATAGTCGGCACCCTATGTCTCAGTATCGGCGCCATTGCCGTAGCCCTTCCGATCGGAGTTGCATCAGCCATTTACCTGCACGAATACGCACACCCAGGGAGGATCCTTCGTCTAATCCGGCTCGGAATAAATAACCTTGCAGGGGTGCCTTCTGTGGTTTTTGGGCTCTTTGGCCTGGCCTTTTTTGTGGTGTATCTGGATATGGGTGTGAGCATCCTTGCCGGGGCTTTAACCTTAGGAGCGCTTACCCTGCCCGTGATTATCGGGTCTACTGAAGAGGCCCTGAGGGCAGTTCCGGACACATACAGGGAAGCGTCTTTAGGCCTTGGGGCAACCAAATGGCAGACCATCTACCGCGTGGTCCTGCCGACAGCCCTGCCAGGAATTCTGACAGGGACGATCCTGGGCATCAGCAGGGCAGCCGGAGAAACGGCGCCCATCATGTTTACGGCGGCTGTATTCTTTACACCCTCATTGCCAACCTCTATTTTTGATGAAATCATGGCGCTTCCCTATTATATCTATGTGCTTGCCACGGCAGGCACTGATATTGAGGCCACACGTCCTTTGCAGTATGGAACGGCTCTGGTCCTGATCGCCCTTGTGCTCGGTCTGAATCTCATTGCCATCATCTACCGGTCTCGTCTCAGGAGGGGTCGATAGTGTTTTGAACCGGATGCTGGATACTGGCCGAAGATCCCGCTTCCGAGCAGGATCTTCGACAAATTTCAAATTTCCAACCTTAGGCGCCCTATGCAAGATTCACTGAAAATGTCGACAGTAGATCTCGATTTCTATTACGGCAACTTCCATGCTCTCCATGGAGTCACCATTGACTTCTATGAAAACCAGGTGACGGCTCTGATCGGCCCTTCCGGATGTGGAAAGAGCACACTATTGCGTTGTCTCAACCGGATGAACGACCTGATCCCTTATACCCGGGTGGAAGGAAAGGTATGCCTGGATGGTGAAGAAATTTATGAGCCCGATGTGGATGTGGTTGCGCTCCGTCGTAACGTGGGCATGGTGTTTCAAAAACCGAATCCCTTTCCAAAGACGATCTTTGAAAATGTGGCATACGGTTTAAGGGTCAACGGTATAAAGGACAAGGCCTTTCTTGCGGACAGGGTTGAAACCACTCTAAAACAGGCGGCCCTGTGGGATGAAGTCAAAGACAGACTCCATGATTCAGCGCTCGATTTATCCGGGGGCCAACAGCAGCGTCTCTGCATTGCCAGGGCTATGGCCGTAGAACCGGAGGTCTTGCTCATGGACGAGCCGGCCTCTGCCTTAGACCCGATTGCAACCCAAAAGATCGAAGAACTGATCCGCGAACTGAAAAAAAGATACACAATTATCATCGTGACCCACAATATGCAGCAGGCTGCAAGGGTCTCCGACATTACCGCTTTTTTTTACTTGGGAGAGATTATTGAGGTGGACAAGACTGAAACCCTCTTTACTCGACCGAAATTAAAACAAACTTCTGATTATATCACCGGGCGTTTTGGATAAAATCTAAAAAAATTGGACGCAAATGAACGCAAATAATAAATAAAGGGAGAAAAGACCTTGAAAAAGCACTTGCAAAGAGAACTGGAAAAATTGAAAAAGCGGATTCTCTCTTTAGGGGGCATGGCAGAGGAGAGCGTTCGTATGGCCATTCAGGCCTTTGAAACGAGGGACGGGGATCTTGCCATGAAGATTATCGACTCTGACAGGGAGATAGATGAAGCCGAGGTGGAAATGGAAGAGGAATGCCTCAAGATTCTAGCCCTGCACCAGCCCTTTGCCATCGATCTGCGATTCATAAATGCTGTCATAAAGATCAACAACGATCTGGAACGTGTGGGTGATGAGGCCGTAAACATCGCAGAGCGCGTGGCCAATATCGCAGGGAAACCCCCAGTGGAAGTCCCCTTCGAGTATAACGTCATGGCCGAAAAATCAGAAGCCATGCTGAAAAGCAGTCTGGATGCCCTGGTGAACCTGGATGCGGACCTGGCTTACAAAGTCTGCCTGTTGGACGACGAGGTAGATGAGATAAATCGTGACATATACGACAAAGTCAAAGCGGCAATTCAAGAACAGCCCGAGCGCGTAGGCTATCTGATCAATCTTCTCCTCATATCGAGGCATTTGGAACGGATCGCAGACCATGCCACCAACATTGCCGAAGAGGTGATCTATATGGTTGAGGGAGAAATTTCACGACACAGAAATGATATGTTCAAACCAGACGATGCCTAATCCGAAGAAATCGGAATTGCGAATTCCAGGCACTTCACTAAGAACCCGTCCGTGAATAACTTGAACATTTAGGGTGAATGGAGTAGTTCCATTCGCCATGAAATTCGGCCTTAAGCAGGTTGATATTTTTAATTGATACCCTTTGGATAATTGTTGGCATAAATTTCAGCCTGAATTTTAAGGCCTTTCTGAGTGGTTGTATTTGCTATCAGGTTTACAATTATCTCGTGACTTGTCAACGGCTTGCCATGCCAATTCATGCTGATATGGCTGAACATTCGATGTTCAATTTTATTCCACTTGCTTGTGCCTGGGGGAAAATGGCACACACATATTTCAAGACCATGGTCATCTGCGAACCGTTGAAGTTCAAGTTTCCAGAGCTGAATTCGGTACCCATTACTACCACCACCATTCGCTGTTATAAGCAGTTGCTTTGCTTCTGGATAAGTTTGCTGACCCATTCTGTGCCACCAACGACGGATACTCTCGACAGCAAAGGATGATGTGTCATGATCAATGCCAACACTGACTCAGCCAATATTTGCTGTCTGATCGTATACCCCATATGGGTTGACCTTGCCCAAATTCTTGTCAGCAAAATCATATACCCGGACAGGTTTTGGCTGGCCTTTTGGTTGCCATTCTCGGCCTGCATTTTTAAAATCTCCAACCAGTTCCTTTTTTTTGGTGTCAACAGAAATAACGGGTTGGTTATTCTCCTGAAATACTTTTACTTGGATGCAAATATACCGAAATTGAGCATCGCGGTCTGGATGGCGGGAACCTTCACGAACCTTGCGGTTCGCCTGAAGACTGTAACCCAAATCGGCCAACAGCTCCGATACTTTTTGGCGACCGATTTTGTGCCCCATTGGCTGCAAGGCCCTCGACAACTGTCTTGTGCTTTTGCATGTCCAGCGCAATGGCGATTCGGGATCACCTCGGGTGGTTGGCTCAACCATCCCTTCCAAGTCATGATGTCTCAGCCCAGTTTATTTTCCCGGTAAAATCCCAGGGTAAAATCCCGGTAAAGAGGGTGGGATTGCCTGCTGTATAGAGTCCCACATTGAGTCTGAAAAACATCCCATAATCAGTGCCCGATATA
>JAGHEC010000414.1 GCA_021159525.1 Deltaproteobacteria bacterium
CCGGGGCAGGAAGATTTTTCTTGTGCTCCGGGCCTCCGGGCCGGTCTCTTCAGTGACTTATCTGCGGGGGACACCCGCCTGCCAAGGCCAATTGAGCGTTCTTGCCAAGACTTTCGTCCCGTGGATCTGCGATGCCAGAAGGAAGTAACATGGGTAACAAGGCAATGGCGGGCAGGCTTGCCCCTTTGGCATTCCCGACTTGGTCGAGCTGCGGCTTCCCCCACTGATAAGTCACAAAGAGACAACCCCCTCCCGGCAGTCGCGTCAGAAAAACCCTCCTGCCCCTATTTATTTTTATTGAGCTATTACGGCCTTTCCTTAAAAGGCGAGTATTTTTTATAGCTCAGTGACATAGATTCGTCAATGAAAAACCGCGCCATCACCATGATGCATGGAGCTCAGATCGTTACCAGGCGATAGTTTCGCCGTCCAAGCCCGATCTGCTCTGCATGATCAAGCTGGATGGTCCAGTCGATCTTGGGATAGAGCGCCGTGAACTTGTCCTCGCCCGGGGCCGTTCCTTTTGTGAGGAAGGGCCCGGGGATCCCGGGTTGCCGATTCACCAGGTCCACTGAGGCCTGATCGACGGCCACCGGATCTCTGGATGCCAGGATGCCGATATCCGGGACTACCGGGGCGTCACTGTTGGGGTTGCAGTCACACGCAGGAGTGATATTGGTCAAGAAATTTAAAAAAATCGATTTTTCCTTCTTCCCCTTCAAGACCGCCCATGCGTATTCTGCCATCTTTTTTTGAAATAGAGGAATATCGGCATTCCACTGAACATCAATGGCCCTGTTCGGACATATCAGGATGCACTCCCCGCAGCCCACGCACTTTTCAGAATCAATTTCCGCCTTTTTCTCTTTCAGGGATATGGCCTTCCGTGCACAGTGGTCCACGCATTCCCCGCAGCCCACGCATTTCTTCTTCTTGACCTTGGGTGAGAGGTCCGAGTGTTGCTCAAGCTTGCCCATCCTTGAGGCACACCCCATGCCCACATTCTTGATGGTTCCTCCGAAACCGCAGAGTTCGTGGCCCTTGAAATGGGCCGCACTGACCAGAACATCGGCCTCGGCAATCTCTGTTCCGATATAGGCGGTCTTGATGAATTCCTTGTCGACTGCGATTTCCTTAAACGAGGCCCCGCGCAATCCGTCTGCAACAATGAGGGGCGCATCAACCACTGAATAGGCAAAGCCGTTTTCCATGGCGGTAATGAGGTGAGAGACGCTGTTGCCCCGTGTCCCGGCATACAAGGTATTGGCGTCCGTGAGAAAGGGCGCGGCCCCCAGATCCCGGACCGCGTTCACGATCGGTCGGATCAACACAGGACGGATAAAGGCGGTATTTCCCTTTTCGCCGAAGTGGATCTTGATAGCCACCAAGTTTCTGGCGGAGATGATCTCCTTCAGCCCGGCCTCGTCCAGAAGACGCCTCAGCTTGGCTGGAAGATTCTCTTTCATAGAGGTTCTGAGATCGCAAAAATAGACGTTGCTGGCATCCATTTTTATTGCTCCTTTCCTGGCAAGACGCCTCCTCCCACAGGGTTCAGGCCGCTCAAAACAGACCTTTCAAATTGTCCCGCCATAGCCGATTTTTCATTGACAAACTCACGGTACTGGATTATTTCTCTAAACTCAAGTCTTTCTTGAACAGGCATTTCACGCGCGCTGAACAGGGTGCCTGCAGCAGGGTTTGGCGCTTGGGTATTCAAAATTTGTAAAAAAGACAATGGCATGAACAAACGAATCCTTAAGGTCTTGATAGGTTGCTTCATAGGCATCGCCTGGCTTGTTTTCCCTTCAATCAGCGTGTTTGCAGATGAGCCCAAAAAAATTCTCTGCATAGAGGCCTATGACATGCTCAATACGGTCCCCGATACCTACCTTATCGACGTGAGAACCCGGGAAGAGTATCAACTGGTGGGACACCCCATCAACGCGTATCTCTTTCCTTATATGTTCATGAGCTCGGAGCTGAAGAAGACCGATGATGTCTATGAATACCCCATTGATATTAAAAACAAGGATTTCATTAAGGAAATCAGCCAGGTTTTCAAAAAGACCGACAATCTCCTCGTCATCTCTCGAAGCGGCGTGCGAAGCGACCTGGCAGCGAGAGAGCTTTTGAGCGCCGGCTTTAAAAAGGTTTATGACGTGGAGAACGGTTTTGAAGGCCCGGAGTTTCCGTTCTTTTCAGACAGCAATAGACAGAAGTTTTATCGGCAGCTTGCAAAGCGCAATAAAATCTATGGATTTAATCATAGACGACATTATGGATGGCAGTGGTGGGGGCTCCCGTGGACGTATGAGATGGATCCAAAGTTCATCTACCCCCCTGACCTGAACCCATCCAAGAAAAAATAGGGAGGACAATTATGAGTTCGGAAGAGCTTGCCAAACTGATGAAACAGGTGGAAGAAAAGGGAATCGGATGGGATACGGTGGGGGAAAAGATCAAGGTGTCGCATCAGATACTGAAGCTGTATGTCAATTCCGGACCGGTGCCGGTCACCATTATTAAAGGGTTGACCAAACTCCTCGAAGAGCCAGCCGCATAAACAGGTCCGGTCTGAAAAGTCCCTCCCCGGCCGAAACCTTGAATGCAGTTCTGTCTCTCTTGAAAAGGGGCCGGAGAACCAAGACAGAGACCCGATAGCGGGTCGGATCGAAAGAGCACCTGCCGGTTTACCGGGCCACATGTCGACGGGAGGGCCTCCAAAATGAGGACAGGCCGTTGACGGCGTTGGTTACGGACCGGGGGTGGGGAGTTTTCGATCCGGGCCGATGAAGAAATGACAAGACTCCGTCACGTTGAAAGGAGAGTTGGAATGGCCGATCTCTTACATGTATCGGATGCAAATTTTGAGAAAGAAATTGTTCAGTCGGACATCCCGGCAATGGTTGATTTTTGGGCCGAATGGTGCGGACCGTGCAAAATGGTAGGCCCGAGCGTGGAGGCCCTGGCCAAGGAATATGCCGGGAAGATAAAAATTGCCAAGATGGATGTGGATGAAAACCGTGAAACTCCTGCTAAATTCGGCATCCGCAGTATTCCCACCCTCATCCTGTTCAAAGAGGGCAAGGTTGCCCAAACCATCGTTGGCGCCCTCCCCAAGAGCGATATTGAGGAGGCATTGAAGAAACTTCTCTAATCTGTCCATCCTCATCCCGGGTTTGCACTGACAGGGCCGGGATCTTTGTGTGGCTCATTTAAAAAAACGCTATGGAAGACTTAATCATCATCGGTGGAGGTCCGGCGGGTCTCACCGCCGGGCTTTACGCTGCACGTTCGCGTCTCAAAACGCTCTTGATGGAAAGGTTGAGCCCGGGCGGCCAGGTCCTTCTGACCGATACTGTGGAAAACTACCCCGGTTTTCCGGAAGGGATTTCAGGTTTTGAACTCATGGACCGGATGAGACGTCAGGCCGAGAATTTCGGACTGGAGGTCCAGAGCCGGGATATCATCCAGCTCCTTCTTTCGCCGGACAAAAAAGAGGTGGTCACAGACAAAGGGCGCTTAGAAACCCGCAGCCTTATCCTGACCATGGGCGCGACACCCCGGAAGCTGGCCATTGACGGCGAAAAACGGCTGACAGGGAAGGGTGTTTCCTATTGCGCCACCTGTGACGGCCCTTTTTACCGTGATCGGGAGGTCGTGGTCATTGGCGGGGGCGACACCGCGGTCGAGGAAGCCTTGTACCTGACCCGCTTTGCAAAGAAGGTCCATCTGGTGCATCGACGGGACGAATTAAGGGCTGCCCGGTTGCTTCAGGAGCGGGCATTTGCCCAGGAAAAGATCACCATTGTCTGGGATACCATCCCCACACGCGTTCTCGGCAATACAGGTGTGGAGGCAATCGAGCTGAAAAACGTCAAGTCGGGGGATGTGTCGCGGCTTGAGGTGGACGGTGTCTTCGTCTTTATCGGTTATAATCCCAACAATGAACTGGTGAAAGGTCTGCTGGAACTGGACAGCGCGGGCTTTGTGACAACCGACAACGATATGCAAACCTCGGTGCCAGGGGTCTTCGCTGCCGGGGATATCCGATCCAAACTGTTGCGTCAGATATCCACCGCTGTGGGGGAAGGGGCTACGGCTGCCTTTGCCGCAGAACGATACCTCGAAAACATGACCTAATGCCTACTGCCAGCCCTGTTAGATGGATTGCTCTCTTGCTTGTGGGGATCTGCCTGGTCTTCACGCTGAACGGGTGTGCGCTCTGGCACAGCATCTTTGGGGATGAGGACGATCTGACCCCCGTTGAGCTTATGGCCGACGGCATGGAGGAGTTCAACAGCGGCAACTTCGAGGCGGCTGCTGAGATATTCCAAAAGATAAAAGACCGATATCCCTACAGCAAGCATGCTACCCAGGCCGAACTCAAGATGGCCGACGCCCAGTATGAAAAGGGGCTTTTCGATGAGGCCTACGACAGTTATACTGAGTTTGAAAAACTGCATCCCAAACACCCCGCCATCCCCTATGTGATGTTTCACAAAGGGATGTGCCATTTCAAGCGGGTAAGCACCATCGACAGGGACCAGTCCTACACACGGAAGGCAAAGGAGGAATTCGAGCGGCTCATCCAGATGTATCGGAAAAGTCCCTATGCTGAACAGGCCCGGCGCAGGGTACGGGACTGCTACATAAAACTGGCTGAGCACGAGATCTATGTAGGTGATTTTTATTTCAAGATGGCGAAATATGGTCCAGCCATGAAGCGATATCTCTATCTGATCCAGCACTACCCCGATGTGGGGCAATATTACGAGGCCCTTGAAAAGATCAAGATCTGCAAGGAAAAGATAGCCGAAGGAAAAGACAAAGAAATGTCGTGGTGGGGGGGACTAAGACACTCCTTCCTTTCCCTGTTTGATTAGGCCGTTTACGGCCTTAAAGGCCTCGCCCAGTTTTTCTGGTTGATCGCCGCCGCCTTGGGCCATGTCCGGACGGCCCCCGCCTTTACCTCCTACCAGGCCTGATGCCTGCCGAACAATGTCTCCCGCATGGAAACGTCCTGTGAGATCGCGGGTCACCCCGCAGATGAGCATAACCTTTCCCCGTGTCCTTGCGCCCAGGACCACAATGCCTGACCCCAGCTTGTCCTTGATTCGATCAGCCCACTCTCGAAGCTCCTTGGGCGATGCGGCCTCCACCTCCCGGACAATGACCCGAACGCCTTTGATTTCGTGAACCCCGGCCAGAAGGTCGTCTGACTGCCGGGTAAGGAGCTTGGCAGTGAGCGACGCTGCTTCCCGTTCCTTTTCCTTGATTGTTTTAAGCAGCCGTTCAATCCTCTCGGTTACTTGATCCGGGCTTGTCTTGAGCAGAGAGGCCGAGGACTTAAGCTCACGCTCTCTTCTCAGGGTGTACTCAAAGGCCGCCTTGCCTGTCATGGCCTCAATCCGGCGCATATTGGCGGCTACAGCCCCTTCGCTTACAATGCGAAACAGGCCGATATTCCCGGTCCGCTCTGTGTGGGTCCCCCCACACAACTCCCTGCTGACACCGTCTCCGACAGATACCAGCCTGACCGTCTCGCCGTATTTCTCTTCAAAGATGGCCATGGCCCCGGTCTTCATAGCCTCATCCTTGGACATAACCTGTATCCGCACCGGCAGGTTCTCCCGGATATGCCGATTGACCAAGCGCTCGATTTCCTCCAGCCTCTCAGGCAATACCTGCGCAAAATGACTGAAGTCGAACCGGAGCCTGTCCGGGGAGACCAGGGACCCGGCCTGCTTCACGTGATCGCCCAGGACTTCCCGGAGGGCCGCGTGCAGGAGATGGGTGGCCGTATGGTTACAGGCAATTGCTCCCCGTCTGTTGCGGTCCACAACTGCCGTGACCGGGTCGGCCACGGTTATCTCCCCGGTTTCAAGATAGCCCCGATGGACAAAGAGATCAGTTCCGACCTTGAAGGTGTGGGTGACGCGGAATTGCGCGCTCCGGGTTCGTATCCACCCGGCATCCCCGACCTGCCCCCCTGATTCTGCATAGAAGGGCGTCCGGTCCAGTGTCAGATCAGCCTCTTCCCCGGCCGCGATCGAGCCGACCTCTTTGCCCGCCGCGGCCATTGCCGTCACCGAGGCCTCTGATTCGAGTTGCTCATATCCCACAAATCGACTGGTGAGCCCGCGGGCCAGGAATTTTCGGAAAACCTCCGGGATCTCGGCCTCGCCGCTCCCTTTCCACGATTCCTGCGACAGGGTCCTTTGTCGGGCCATGGAACGATGATACCCTTCAGTATCCACGCTCAGGCCTTCGTCCCGGGCCACATCCTCCACGATATCGAGGGAGAGCCCGTAGGTGTCATACAATTTGAACGCCATGTCGCCGGGAATGGTGTCGCGGCCTTTGGCCTTCAATTCCTCTATGGCTTCATTCAATACCCGCATGCCGTAATTGAGGGTATCGGCAAACCGCCTTTCCTCGTTTTCCACCACCCCCTGGATCAGGCTCTTTCCCTGTACGAGCTCGTTATAATCCGCTCCCATAACCTCAATTACCCTGTCGCATACAGAGCGGAGAAACGGTTCTTTCAGGCCCAGGACCTGGCCGAAACGGACGGCCCTGCGGATAATCCGTCTCAGGACATACCCCCGGCCATCATTGGAGGGGATGATCCCATCCCCGATGAGAAAGGCCACGGCCCGTGAATGGTCCGCAATCACCCGGAAGGCCACGTCCTGTTTGTCATGATCTCCATACGACTTTCCTGATAATTCCTGGATGCGGCCGATGATATCGCAAAACAGGTCCGTGTCATAATTTGAGGTCTTTCCCTGAATTACGGCGGTAATCCGCTCCAGGCCCATGCCGGTGTCGATATTGGGCCGAGGAAGGGGCGTAAGGTTGCCTTTTTCATCCCGATCAAACTGGGTAAACACCAGATTCCAGATCTCCAGAAACCGGTTGCAGTCACATCCCGGGCCGCAGTCCTGGAGGCCGCATCCGACAGCCAAACCCTGATCTATATGGATCTCTGAACAGGGACCGCACGGCCCTGTGTCTCCCATTGCCCAGAAATTATCCTTTTCTCCCAGCCTCACGATCCGCTCTGCCGGCAAACCGATTTTCTCTTCCCAGATCCGGTAGGCCTCCTCATCGTCCTGGAAAACCGAGACATACAGCCGGTCCACCGGAAGACGGTATCCCTCCGTCAAAAGTTCCCATCCCCATTCAATGGCCTCTTCCTTGAAATAATCGCCAAAGGAGAAGTTCCCCAGCATCTCAAAAAAGGTATGGTGTCTCGGGGTGTATCCCACATTTTCGAGATCGTTGTGTTTGCCCCCTGCGCGCATGCACTTCTGGGAGCTGGCCGCCCGCGTATAACCCGGGTTGTCCTCGCCAAGGAAGGCCCTCTTGAACTGGACCATCCCCGCATTGGTAAACAGAAGGGTGGGATCATCCCTTGGCGCCAGTGATGAGCTTTCAACGATTCGGTGGCCGCGGCCCTTGAAGTAGTCTAAAAAAGCATTCCTGATTTCCCTGAAATTCATTAATTCGCCTTATATAGTCGTTAATTAAAGAGTCTGATACGTAAATTCCGTAATAGCTCAATAAATAGGGGCACGAGGGTTTTTCTGACGCGACTGCCGGGAGGGCGCCGTCTCTCTTCGTGACTTATCAGTTGGGGAAGCCGCAGCTCGACAAAGTCGAGAATGCCAAAGGGGGCAAGCCTGCCCGCCATTGCCTTGTTACCCATGTTACCTCCTTCTGCCATCGCAGATCCACGGGACGAAAGTCTTGGCAAGAACGCTCAATTGGCCTTGGCAGGCG
>JAGHEC010000276.1 GCA_021159525.1 Deltaproteobacteria bacterium
CCCCTTTGGCATTCTCGACTTCGTCGAGCTGCGGCTTCCCCCACTGATAAGTCACAAAGAGACGGCGCCCTCCCGGCAGTCGCGTCAGAAAAACCCTTCTGCCCCCATTTATTGAGCTGTTACGGTTGAATTAAAACGCCCAGCTCCCATCTGCTCGGCCCCCGGCCCCAGCCTTCCGCCTTCCGTCCCGCATCTCCTCTACAGCAAATGCTCTTTCCCCAACGCCTTGAGGCGCTCCACGATCTCGCGAATGTCCTGGGACCGGTCCATATCCGCTACCAAGAGGGCATCGGGAGTGTCCACAATCAGGACCTTTTTGAGGCCCAGGCAGGCCACCAGCCTGCCACCTCGTCCGGATACATAGCTTTGTTCGCATGAAATGACGAGAGTTTCGCCTTCGCAGACATTTTCCTGCTCATCCGCGTCAGGGCTTCTCAGCTCATACAGGGATGCCCATGATCCCACATCGCTCCAACCACACTCGGAGGAAACCACGAACACATCCTCCCGGGTGTGTTCCATTACGCCGTAGTCAAAGGATACCCCTGCCACATGTTCATAGACATCTTTGAGCTGGGTCTCAAACAGATCGGTCCCCACCACGGACGAAAGCCGTGCCAAGCCCCGGTGCAGGTCCGGAAGATGTCTCTCTATCTCGTCAAGGATTACTTGTGGCTTTGCCACAAAGATACCGGCGTTCCACAGATAATCGCCGCTTGCGAGATAGTTTCGCGCTGTTTCCAAGTCGGGCTTTTCGACAAATTCAGAGACCCGGCAGACTGCCGCATCCCCGCCATCAATTGTTTCCGCTGCCTTTTTGATATACCCGTAACCGGTCTCGGGCCGGGTGGGGACGATCCCCAGGGTGACAATGCCCCCACGGGCTGCTATTGCGCCTGCGGCCTTAAGATCCCGCAAGAAGCGCTCAGGGTTTCCGATATAGTGGTCGGCTGGAAGAAAGGCCACCGGGCCGGCGTATCCCAGGTGTTGGGCATAAAGGGCCCCCAGGCCCATACAGGGCCCTGTATTTCTTCCCACCGGCTCGGCCAGCATGTGGACTTGGCGGCCCTCAAATAGGTCCCTTGCCTCTTTCAGGTGCCGGGCGCCCAGGACGAGGATCGTCTCGGGGTCCTGAATCAGGGGATGGAGCCGGTTGCAGGTCTCCACCACCATGGGTCCCTTGCCTGTAATATCGAGGAACTGCTTGGGCCTGCGGCCCCGGCTCGCCGGCCAGAAACGCGTTCCGGCCCCCCCGCACATGACAACTGCAAACATGCTCTCTCCCTTAGGTCTCAGGTCCGGTAATCGGCATTGATACTGACGTACTCATGTGTCAAATCACAGGTGAGGATGCTGTCGTGATACACCCCCTCATGAAGATCGATGGACAGGGTGAATTCCTTTTTGCACATAACCGCGGCAGCCTCCTTTTCCGCGGCAGGCCCTCTTCCGAGCCCCCGGGAGACAATTCGGACCTGGTCGATCCATATATCCACCCGTTCCTCAATCATATTGATGCCTGATCTGCCCAGGGCCGCCATGATTCTCCCCCAGTTGGGGTCCTGGCCGTAAATAGCCGTCTTGACGAGGCTGGAATTGGCAACGGTTCTGGCGGCCCTGAGGGCGTCTGAAGCAGATGCGGCATTCTTTATCTCGACGCGGATCAGCTTGGTGGCGCCTTCCCCGTCCAGGACAATCATGCGGGCCAGATCTCCCATGACCTGGCGGAGACCCCGGGAAAAGAG
Organism: Deltaproteobacteria bacterium; assembly: GCA_021159525.1. GTDB lineage: Bacteria > Desulfobacterota > DSM-4660 > Desulfatiglandales > Desulfatiglandaceae > AUK324. Next base: position 1,746 of record JAGHEC010000276.1, read on the forward strand.
CCCCATCTCCTGTTCGGAAAGAGATGTGTTTCCTGTGAGGCCGTTGGCCAGGATCAGGACCGTATCGTTGGTGCTCGTGTCTCCGTCCACGGTGATCCGGTTGAACGTGGCGTTTGTGGAGGAAAGCAGGGCCTTTTTCAGGTCTTCGGGCTCGATCTGTATGTCGGTCAGAAGAAAACAGAGCGTGGTGGCCATCTCGGGCATGATCATGCCGGCCCCCTTGGCAATGCCCACTATCCGATAAGGCCTGCCCCCGGCCTGCCCATCAAAACGGCTCATCTTGGGAAAGGAATCGGTGGTCATCATGGCACGCGCAGTCCGGGGGATGGCCTTGGAAGAGAGATTCCCTGCCAGGACCGGCACGGCCTTTTCCACCTTTTCCATATTGAGGGGCTGCCCGATGACGCCGGTGGACGCCACCAGGACCTCCCCGGAATTGATTCCCAGGGCCTCGGCCGCCAGATCCGCGGTAGTGAGCGCATCGTCCAGCCCACGGGCCCCTGTGCATGCATTGGCGTTTCCTGCATTGACTATAATGGCCCTGGCCCTCCCCTTTTCCAGGTGCCTCTCGCACAGGATCACGGGCGCGGCCCGCACCTTGTTGGTCGTAAAGACCCCGCCGGCTGCTGCCTCGGTTTCGGATACAATCAACCCCATATCGAGGGCATTTCCCTTTTTGAGGCCTGCAATCGTCGCCGAGGCCTTGAACCCCGGGACTGTATATTGTTCATTTTCCATGGTAATCTCTGGATGAAGAGATTATATAGCTGCTGATTGCCTGGGTCCCGGGTTGTGGAATATAGTGTCGAGGCGCAAGACGCAGAACATCGGGCGCAAGGCTCTTAGATGGTGTTTATGCCCTTGCCTTTGGCCATAACACACCTGACAACCTCAATAACTCGGGCTGATCCCCTATTTGTTGGCTCCACAGCACTTCTTGTATTTTTTACCGCTCCCGCAGGGGCACGGATCGTTGCGGCCCACCTTCTTTTCCTTGCGCCGGATGGTGACCGGGCCTCTCCCCTCTTCCCCATGGCTCAGGTTCAAGGGCCTCTTTTTGGGCCTGGGGGCCTGTTCGGGTCGTTGCCGCACGATCTGCACCCGGAAGAGCATGCTGACGGTCTCTTCCCGGATCTGATCCATAAGCTCGCCGAACAGGGCGAATCCCTCTTTCTGATATTCCTTGAGCGGATCAAGCTGGCCGTATCCCCGCAGACCTACGCCCTCCTTCATGTGGTCCATGGCCTGTAAGTGGGCTACCCACTTATCGTCGATGATCTGGAGTATGATATAGCGTTCGAGCCGCTCCAGTTCTTCTTTTCCAAAAAGCTTTTCCCTCTCCTGATACGCCGAGCTGACCTGTTCCTTGATCATGTCGGCCAACTCATCCGCCTTGAGCCCCTCAAAGGCCTCCTGCCCCATCTCCTCCGGTCCCACTCTCAACTGGACCCCGAACAGCCGGGAAATATGGGTCTTGAGTTCCCTCAGATGCCAGTCCTCGGGATGGGCCTCGGGATCAATGCACTGGGCAACGAGGGCCTCCACCTTTTCCTCGATCATGTCCCGGACGATTTCCCCGATGCGCCGGCCTTCCAAGATATCTCTTCTCAGGGAATAAATGATCTCTCGATGCTTGTTCATCACATCGTCGTATTCGAGGAGGTGTTTTCGTATATCGAAATTGTGGGCCTCCACTTTTTTCTGGGCATTTTCGATACCCCGTGAGATGAGGCCGTGTTCAATCGGCTCCCCCTCCTCCATTCCCAGGCGCTCCATGATGGAGGAGATCCTGTCCGAACCGAATATGCGGAGGAGATCGTCCTCGAGAGAAAGATAGAAGCGGGAGGTCCCGGGATCTCCCTGCCTTCCGGCGCGGCCCCTGAGCTGGTTGTCCACCCGTCGGCTTTCGTGCCGCTCGGTCCCCAGGATGTGAAGCCCGCCCAACTCGCGCACGCCCTCGCCCAGGACGATGTCGGTCCCCCTGCCGGCCATGTTGGTGGAAATGGTCACGGTATGCTTTTGGCCTGCGTTGGCGATAATTTCCGCCTCCCGCTGATGGTGTTTGGCATTCAAGACAGAATGGGGGATGTTGGCCCGTTTGAGCATCTTGCTCAGCATCTCGGATTTCTCCACAGAAATGGTGCCTACCAGGACCGGCTGCCCCTTTTCATAGAGGGCCCGGATTTCATCCACCACTGCCTTGAACTTTTCCCGCTCGGTTTTGTAGATCACATCTGGATAATCGATCCGGATCATTTTTTTATTGGTAGGAATGACCACCACGTCCAGCTTGTAGATGTTATTGAATTCACCGGCCTCGGTATCCGCGGTGCCGGTCATCCCGGCCAGTTTTTCGTACATGCGGAAGTAGTTCTGGAAAGTGACTGTCGCCAAGGTCTGGTTCTCCCCGGCAACCTTGACTCCCTCTTTGGCCTCCACGGCCTGGTGCAGGCCGTCGCTCCAGCGCCGACCAGGCATCAATCGACCGGTGAACTCGTCAACGATCATGATCTCGCCGTCTTTTATGACGTAGTGGACATCCTTCTCGAAGAGCCAGTAAGCCTTGATCAACTGCTGGGTGGCATGGATCAGCTCCGAAGTTCTCATGTATTGCTCTTCCAGTGCCCGCAGACGTTCGGCCTTTTCCGGCTGACTCAATTCCGGATCATTGCGGATATTGTGACCCTCATCCTCCAGATCAATAAGGGTGAAATCGCCGAGCCCCCCTTTTGAGAGGAGGTCAATCCCCTTTTCGGTCAGTTCCACGGTATTGCTTCGCTCGTCAATGGTGCAGTAGAGTTCCTGGTCCAGGTCAGGAAGCATCTTCTGGGACCTCAGCATGCTCTCGGTCCTGTCGATCTGTTTCTTGAGGGCCTGGTTTTTGGCAATGATATCCAGAAAGACCGGGTTCTTGGGATCGCCCCGCTTGATCTGCAACAACATCTCGATCGTCTTTTCATCTATGTCTCCCCCGTCAAGAGACTGGCGGACCTCGCTCAGGATAGAACGGATGATGGCGCTTTGCCTTTTCCTCAGGTTGATGACCAGGGGTTTGACCTCTTCGTAGGTCTTGTTTTCACTGTGTTCAACAGGCCCGCTGATGATCAGGGGGGTCCTGGCCTCGTCGATCAGGATGCTGTCAACCTCGTCCACAATGGCATAATGGAAGTCTCTCTGAACAAGATCCGCATAATCAAACTTCATATTATCCCGGAGGTAATCAAAGCCGAATTCATTGTTGGTGCCATAGGTGATATCGCAGGCATAGGCCTGCTTGCGCTCACTGTCGTTCATGCCGTGTACAATCACGCCCACTGAAAGCCCCAGGGCCTTGTAGACGACTCCCATCCACTCGGCGTCCCTCTGAGCCAGATAATCATTCACGGTTACCAGATGGGCCCCTCTGCCTGTGAGGGCGTTAAGGTATAGTGGCAGGGTGGCGGCCAGGGTCTTGCCCTCGCCTGTCTTCATCTCAGCGATTTTCCCCTGATGGAGGACGATTCCACCGATGAGCTGCACATCAAAATGGCGCATCTCCAGGGTCCTGACAGAGGCCTCTCTTACAGCGGCAAAGGCCTCGGGAAGGATATCGTCCAAGGTTTCGCCCCGCGACAGCCGTTCTTTGAATTCAGTTGTTTTTGCAGAAAGCTCTTCATCTGAAAGGGCCTGAAATGTTGGCTCCAGTTGATTGATGCGATCCACGATGGGCGTGAGTTTCTTGAGTTCCCGCTCGTTTTTGCTGCCAAAGATATTTTTGATTATTTTTCCAAACATGGTATTCTCGCAGGTCCTGGATTCCCGCGAAAGCGGGGATCCGGATACACAAAGAAAATCAGAAAAATCCTTCTGCCCCTGTATATTTGAGCTATTAAAATCCTTGCATATCGTCTTGAAAACGGTTCTTTCCCGATTTATTGAGAAGATACGATCATTTCAAGCAAGGTCTGTTTGTTATGCGTCAAGAAAGAGCAAGGGATTTTGTTGAGCCGCCAAATAATAAGATGCACCCGATATAGCGTCTTTGCAACAAAAAATCAAGGTCATGACTGGTAGGACCGCGCGGGAACGGCCAACGCCTTACTTCCCTGGATTCCGTTTATCGTGCCCATGAATACAAGATTTGGCAGTGTATGCGTCATAAGTCTCGGCTGTGCCAAGAATCTGGTGGACAGCGAGCACATGCTTGGGATCCTCCAGGCAAAGGGGTTCACCCTCACGTCTGACATGGATAAGGCCGATTTTGCAGTAATCAACACCTGTGGCTTTCTGGAATCTGCTGTTGAAGAGGCCATTGATGTCGTTCTGGAGACCGCCCGGCTTAAGAAACAGGGACCATTGAGGAGGCTGGTGGTGGCCGGGTGCATGGTGCAGCGATATGGGTACAAGCTGGCAAGGGAACTGCCCGAGGTGGATGCATGGCTGGGGACAGGTGAGATCAGCCGTGTGGCCGAGGTCCTCCGGGCCGACTCGACTGGTCCTGTGCCTTTCTATATCAGTCGGCCCACCTTTCTGGCCGGGCATGCTGTCCCGAGGGTCCAGTCGACACCCTTTTACACCGCATATCTCAAGATCGCAGAAGGGTGTTCCCACCGATGCGCCTATTGCATCATCCCTAAACTGAGAGGCCCCTTCCGGAGCCGACCGATCCCGTCCCTGATCCGGGAAGTGAAGAAGATGGCCCAACGAGGCGTGAAGGAAATCAATCTGATTGCCCAGGACACGAGCCTGTACGGAAAGGACCTGTATGGAGAGCCCCGCCTGACCGAACTGATAGAAAAGATGATCCCCATCGAGGGGGTCCAGTGGATCCGGATCCTCTACCTCCATCCCCATCGGGTGTCGGAATCTCTCCTGGACCTTATGGAGGCCGAGGAGACCGTTTGCCCTTACCTGGACATCCCGTTTCAGCATGTAAACCCGGATCTCCTCCGGGCCATGGGACGGGAACCCCGGGGCGAGACCCCGGAGGAATTGATCCAGCGCATCAGGGGTCGGAAAAGGGATATCGTGATTCGTACCACTCTTATGGTGGGTTTCCCTGGAGAAACAGAAGAGATGTTTGGGCAGCTCTGCAGTTTTGTGGGGCGCGCTGATCTGGATCATGTGGGCGTATTTGCCTTCAGCCCTGAAAAAGGGGCCCCCGCAGCCCGTTTTCCATCCAAGGTTGACCCCGCCATGGCACAGAAAAGGCTGACACGCCTCATGGGCATTCAGGCCCGTGTATCAAAGAGGCTGAATGCCGGAAAGGTGGGGCAAGTTCTCCCGGCGCTCATCGAGGGACCGAGTCCGGAAACCGATCTCCTGCTGATTGGAAGGACTGCCGGCATGGCCCCGGATGTGGATTCCAGGGTCCTTATTAACGATGGAGAGGGGATTGCGGGCCGCATTATGCCTGTCCACATTACAGAGGCCCATACCTACGACCTGGTGGGACGAATCCCTGTTCATTGAGCTGTTACGGACGAATTGTGCAGCGGTCTGCCTCAGGATGAGACTGTCAGGCCGCAATTCCGACCGGTCCTGAATGCTTATGGCCTCTGAAATAGGTTGTAAAAAGTTGCAAGGTACATTATGGTTTGCCGGCATGGTTTGCGGGCGCTATATGAAAAGACGAACACGGCCCGCAAATAATGGTCCGGCAATCTGGATGGAAAGGCCTGACACGCCTGCTCAGGGCTTTAAGACATAAATCGATGGAGGAAAGGATATCAGCGCTAACAGCATGAATCGGGATACATCGAACGCAGCACGCTTTAAGACCCAGTTTGACATCATCAACCGGGAGCTGACTCAGGTATTCAACTCCCGCGTTCCCCTGGTAAAGGATATTGGAAAGCATACGCTCCTGGGCCATGGCAAGCGGCTCAGGCCGCTCCTTTTTGTGTTGTCATGCCAACTCTGCGGTTATGAAAAGGAGGATGTTTATAAGCTGTCCACCCTTTTTGAATACGTCCATACCGCCTCGCTTCTCCATGATGACGTGCTGGACAACGCTGAATTCAGAAGACAAAGGCCTTCAGCCAATCAGGTATGGGGCAATCATGCGGCGGTCCTGGAGGGAGACTTCCTCTATTCAAAGGCCCTGATCGTCGGTATGCGGTCCAACAGCATCCCTTTCCTTACAAGGCTCACAGAGGCCACACTCCGCATGACCGAGGGCCAGATTATGGAATTTGCGCATACCAAGGACTGGGCCATTACCCGAGATCAATATATGGAGATTATCACCGCCAAGACAGCGGCCCTTATTTCAGCAGCCTGCGCCTGCGGGGCCATTGTTTCAGGCGCGACCCCGGCGCAGGAGGAGTCTTTGTCGCAATTCGGGCTTTATGCAGGGATCGCCTTTCAGCTTATCGACGACCTCTTGGACTATACCTCTTCGGAAAAGGTGTTCGGAAAACCCGTGGGCAAAGACCTGCGGGAGGGGAAAATGACCCTCCCTCTCATATATACCCTTTCGGAGCTTGATCCAGATGAAAGGACCCGGGTCCAGGCCCTTCTGGCGGGGTCTCATGCGACCGATGACGACTATCAGGCGATGATCGAACAGGTAAGGCAGAACGGGGCACTGAGACGTATCAGAAAGGAGGCCCGGGCATATGTGGATGATGCCGCAGCCTGCCTGAGTTCCTTCCCCGATTGCGAGGCAAAAAGGGATCTGATCGAGCTGAGCCGGTACATCATCGAAAGGGATAACTGAGGGATTCAAAATGCCGGGATTTGCAATTGAAAAACAGAGGGAATCGCCATTACCTCTGTTTGGATCTATACCCGGAGCAGCAGCAGATCTTCGCCCAGCGTCAGCTCGCCGCTGTAGGTCCTTCGGCACTGGGCCGCTGCATCCACAGCCAGGCATTCCGGATAAAAATGGACCAGGACCAGATGCGGGATGCCTGCCAGTGTGGCTATCTGTCCGGCCTGAGTGGGGGTCAGATGCCCCTCGCATTCCTGACCGGACGGAAAGGAGGCCTCCAGGATCGCCATGTCGGCGCCTCGGGCCAGATCCACTATTTCCCTTGAAATCCCGGTATCTCCTGAATAGACCAGGGCCTTTCCCCGGCGGTCCCGGATCCGGTAGGCCAGGCTTTGGCGGGTATGGTTTACAGGCGTGGCAATGACTGTGAAATCCCCGTAATCTCTGCGTCCCTTTATTTGCATGTCAAGTTCTTCCACCGCCATTATGTCGGGCGGCAGGGTCAGCCAGTCCGGGTAGGCCCTCTGGAGGGCTGCTATCAGCCTGAGCGTGCCGGGCGGGCCTGTGATGGAGAAAGGTCTCCGTCCCTTCAGGACCCCCGGGTTACGTGTGGCAAATAGGAGATGGATCAGATCGGCCGTGTGGTCGGGATGAAAGTGGGTTAGAAATACCTGATCGATCTGGTTATGGCTGATCCCCACCCGCGTCAGTTGACGCAGGGATCCGGGACCTATATCCAGGAGGAGGACCTTTCCCTCAAGCAGCACGGCAATACATGGAGATCCCCTGTCATTGAGCGGGATGGCGGTTCCCGATCCGATTATAATTACATGCATACAGTCTCTCCCTTGGTTTTCCTTCGGTGGGTCCGCCCCTCTCGTGGGACCATCATTTTTCCTTCAGGGTCCCGATGATGTGCTCGATGGCCGGTATGTCATATGCCCTGCAGAAGTCCGTCAGGCCGTCAATGATGTGGAGACCGGTCCGGGGATGCACAAAGTTGGCCGTTCCCACCTGGACGGCACGTGCCCCGGCTATCAAGAATTCGAGGGCGTCCCGGTAATCCATGATCCCCCCCACCCCGATGACAGGGATGCGCACCGCCTTCACTGCCTGGCGGACCATATACAGGGCCACCGGCCGGATGGCCGGGCCGGAAAGCCCCCCTGAGACATTGGCCAGCCTCGGGACCCGCCTTTCAATGTCAACGGCCATGCCGGTAAGGGTGTTGATGAGGGTCAGGGCGTCTGCGCCGGCATCTTCCACGGCCATGGCAATCCGCCGGATATCGGTCACATTGGGGGACAATTTGACAATAACAGGCCGGTCCGCGGCCTTTACCACCCGGGCCGTTACCCTGGCCGACATGTCCGGGTCTGTGCCAAAGGCCATTCCCCCTTGTTTGACATTTGGACAGGAGATGTTGACCTCGATAGCGGATATGCCGTCAGCTCCCCTTAAACCTGCGGCCACCTCTCCGTATTCCTCTACGGAGTTCCCGTAGATATTGACGATCACGGCCGTGCGAAGTTTTCTGAGCCGGGGGAGCTTCTCTTCCAAAAAGGCCTCCAGGCCGACATTGGCCAGCCCGATGGCATTCAACATGCCGCAGGGGGTCTCCACGATCCTGGGCGGCTGGTTTCCTTCCCTGGGCCTCAGAGAGATGCCCTTGACCACAATTCCCCCCAACCGATTCAGATCCATGAGGGGGGCAAATTCCGCGCCGTACCCGAAGGTCCCGGATGCGGTGAGCACGGGATTTTTCAGGTTGAGGGGACCAACTCGTATCTTTAAATCAGGCAGATTTGCCATTTACAGCGCCCCCCAGTCCAGATCCCGGGCATCAAAGACCGGTCCCTCCCGGCATACGTGCCAGTAGGACCGATCCCGTCTGCCGGATGCCTTTACAGCACACCCCTGACATGCCCCTAGGCCGCAGGCCATGGTCGTTTCCAAAGAGACCTGGCAGGGGATATCTCGTCTCATGGCGATGGCCGCTATTGCCTTCAACATGGGGATCGGGCCGCAGGCAAAAACCATCCCCGGCTCGGGATCCATGTGAGACAGATGTTCTTCCATCAGATCGGCCACAGTGCCTTGACGTCCCAGGGTTCCATCGTCTGTGGCAACGGACATCTCAACATTTAAAAGGCCTACCCGATCCGGCCCGATCACCTGATCCGAAGAGGCAAACCCGGCCAGCAGGTTGCAGCCCAGGAACCCTACGGAATCGCCCAAAAATAAAAGGGGGGCTATGCCCATGCCGCCGGCAGTCAGGATAGCGCGTCGTCCATCAGGGGGATGCCCGAAACCCCTTCCCAGCGGACCCATTACATCCAGCGAGTCCCCTTGCCGCATCTCCGACAGGATTTCCGTTCCCCGGCCTACCACCCGGTATAGGACAAGGATCAGATCACCGTCAGCCCGACAGATGGAAAAAGGCCTTCTCAAGAGGGGGTCCATGGCCTGTCTCACGCGAATCATCACAAACTGTCCCGGGACCGCGGCAGCCCTCATCTCGGGCGACTTGAGGCCCATCAGGAAGACCCTTGAGGCGACCTGTTTGTTGAATGCGATCTGTGAAGTCTGTTCAGTGATCATTCAAAAGTCTGTAACCGTTCACGGGGTTTTGAGATCTCCCTGATACACTGATATGAGAAAATCGCATCAGCTCAATAATTGGGGGGATAACAGCGACCGTACCACCGGGGCAGGATGATTTTTCTTGTGCTCCGGGCCTCCCGGCAGTCGCGTCAGAAAAACCGTTCTGCCCCTGTTCATTGAGCTGTTACATGAGGCGGACAATCCCAAATTTGACCAAAAATCAGCCGTGAACGGTTACAAAAGTCTTTCGTGTACGGCCTGTTCCTTGATTGTCGCCTTGGTGATGACCACCGTCTCCACCGGGACATTGGCCATGACCCCCCGTGTAGTGGTTTGCACGCGGGATATGGCATCCACCACATCCATTCCCCGGATTACCCTGCCAAAAACCGCATATCCCCATCCCTCGGCCGTCTTGGCCTGGTGATTCAGGAAGATGTCTCCAGGACGACCTGGGGCCGGTCAAAGACGGCATGGGCCCCCGTGGTAAAGACTGACAAGAGAAAAAACCAGACAGCCGCCATGATTCCCGTTTTCATGTTTATAACCTCCGACCCGGCTTTTCCGGATGATTGGGGTTTTCAACCGCTCGCCGAGAATTTACTATTGATTGTTCTCCCGTTCCTGTCAACATTTTTGTAACCGTTCACGGGGTTTTGAGATCTCCCTGATACACTGATATGAGAAAATCGCATCAGCTCAATAATTGGGGGGATAACAGCGACCGTACCACCGGGGCAGGATGATTTTTC
>JAGHEC010000445.1 GCA_021159525.1 Deltaproteobacteria bacterium
AGAGACGGCACCCTCCCGGCAGTCGCGTCAGAAAAACCCTCCTGCCCCTATTTATTGAGCTATTACCTTTGGCGTGAAGATTTGCCAGTGATGATGGGCCCAGAGCCTTTTGAGCCAAGCGGGTCCATTTTCCAGGAATGCATATCTTTTAATGCGCCTTTTCATGGCCCTGTCCTTGCCTGTATAATAATCGAGAATGCAGAGCCGATTCTTCCGGGCCACCCCTTTTTGCAGCGCTCTGACATAGGTCCTCAGGCCTATTTTGTTAAAGAGGTTCTCCTTTGGCATACCGATATCGGGCCAGGGGGGCACGTCCAGGAAACCGCTTTCTTCCAAGCTCCAGTTTGCTTTCCTCATAAGCTCTCTGATGAACCTTGGGCTCAGCGGGCTTGTTTTAAAATCCGGGCGTCTTTCTATCAGCAGGTTGAAAAAAGGGCCGAGCAGATTGCTCCGGTTGGGGACGCATATAAAGACCGCTTTTCGCGTAACACGCGCCAGCTCCGGCAACAGGGCCTTTACATGAACCGGGGGCCCGAGCGCGGCAAAATTCCAGCTCATATCGAATGCGGCGTCTTCAAATGGCAGAGATTGGCATGGACTGGAAACGCAGACAAGATGCACGTCCAGGGAAAGCTCGTGCCAAATTTTTTTGACCAAGGTCAGCCTCTCCCTGCTGTGATCCGCCAGGGTCACCTCTGCGCCGTGCCCGGCCCACCACAGGCTGTTGATCCCCGAAATGCCCGTCATGCCAAAAACAGGGGCTTCAAGAACCCTGTCAACTCCGTATCTGCCTTTTATTCTTCTGAAATGGGCGTGAAGAACAAACCGTTCATAGGTCGTCCCAAGTCCCTCGTCACGCGTCCTGAAAAAATCCTTCCAATTTTCAGTCAGCCGGAATGCGTGTTCTTTTGCTGCCGAGTCATTGATCGTCATTTCACCGAGCTGTTTTGCGTCGAATGGTCCTGCCTGTTTTCCGAATCGCCCACCGCACGCAACCGATAGACCGGGTGCAGAGGTGAGTCAATAATCCTGTCAACCATGATCGTTGAGCCCAGCTTGTATTGGAGATACCGGGTGATGTCGTTTAACCTCTGGATCTTGTCCCGGGGGTTTTCCAGTTTCAGGCTTTTCAGGTGCTCCTTGAAGACTTGAATCAGGCCGATACGCCAATCCAGGGTCTCCACCAGGTAAAGGGGCCTTTTAGTCAAAAGTTCTCTGAACCCGTGTTTGGATGCGACTCCGGGGATGCATGCGAAGGAAATCCAGAAAGGTTTGTTCAATCGATGGAATACGGGTTCGCCTTCCCTGACGCCCTTTTCAACGTAGGCCGCAGGACGGCCCTCGAAAAGATCCATGGATTTTTCATGAAATGTCATTGAGGCATAGGTGACTCCGAAACAGTAGTCTGCAAGTATGATCCCGTTGTCCGGCATCCTTTTGGAAAGCGCATGTATCACCCTTGCCAATTCTTTGGAATAGGCCGTCGGACGGCTGATGAGAAATTCAAAAGAAATCAGCACGTAAAAAGACAGTATGAGTATGATGGCAAGCGATCGCAAACCTCCCTTTATCCCCATCCAATCGAGGCACTTCAGGATGCCGTGCGATCCCAGCAGACTGACCGCGACGAAGGAGATGATCAGGTGGTCTCCTGAAAGAAGACCCAGGTTAAAGAGATACACCATGAACGGGATCAGGAAGAAGAGCGTCAGCCCCCATTGCCTCCTGTCATTTTTGTATACTACGGCGAAACCCGTCATGACGAAAAATAAAACGATGTTGAACGATCTGCCGTATGCCTCGATGATTCGGTAGACAACCTCGCGCAATAGGCCTGTCCAGCTGAATTCATCAAGAAAGATGGCGGGTGAATAAATGGCCTGTGTAAATACCTCGACAACCTTTGAGCCGTTCCACAGCATGACGGCGATGAAGGCAGTTGCAATCGGGGCCAAGAAAAAGGTCGCCTGCCTTGTGCCGGAGCGATTCGTGTACATGAGATAGCCGATGGGGGCCAGGGCAAGGAGGGATGTGGGCGTAATTGAAATGGCGATGAGCAAACAGAGGCTCGAGATAAAAGGCATCTGTTTCTGAATAAACGCGAGCGAAAGGAGGACAAAGGCGAGCTGGGGAACATAGACTTCCCCATGAATGGAAAAGAGCCAGAACGTCCCTGAAAACATCAGGAGCAACGCTGCGACAAGGCCCTGCAGATGGTCTTTTGTCGTAAGAAATGAAAACTCATAGAGGCTCGACACTGAGACGCCCCCGAGGAACTGCGAGAGCAATCCCAGGGTCTCTGGCGGCGTGTAACCGAACCGGCCCAGGAGGGCCTGACAAAACGAGCCGATCACATAGTATCCAAAATGAACGACAGGTCCTTCAAGGGTTTTGATGGCGCGGGCGTAAAGAAAGGTGTCCACGTTGCAAGGCACAGGAATCCTGAATGCGCAAAAGAACAGGAACGAAAAAAGAAACAGCAAGAGTGCGGTAGCGCAGCGTTCTTTTGGCAAAGCGGCTGAAATGACTTGATAGGTTTGGCTCATCCCAAGAGACCCAAATATTTTGTGAATTCCTCAAGGGTATTTGCGGGCTGAAACCCGATCAAGGAATCCGTACCGCGGGTATCGAAGAACCAGTCCCTGGAAAGGCGTTTCACACGGCCCGCACATCGAGTGCAATGCGATGCGGAAAAAACAGTTTCCAGGGCTGCAAAGACTGTGTTGGGGAGTGTCAGGATTCGGGGATAAATCCTACCAAAGTAGAATGAATGGATTAAATCGACCAGATCACTTAACAGAACAGGGCCTTCATCTGCCGCGATGAAGACCCTGTTGTGGAGACCCTCAAGTTTCAATATCCTCAGGAACATGTTGGCCAGGCGGACTGCAGAAACGAGATGAATCCGATGGCTGCAAAAGGGGAGGGGCAAAAGCCTCTTTTTGACCAGCCGGATTAGTGTGAATGGAAACCCCCTGTCGCGCAGGCCATATGCGATGGTTGGCCTGATGATACAGGCGTCAAGCCCTTTGCCGATAAAACGTTGGACCGCTTGCTCTGCCGAGAATTTGGACCGATGGTACCGGCTGTCAGGGTTGAGCCCTGTGGAGAGCCCCGCCGGGACATGCTCGGGCACGGCCCCGTACACGCCCACTGAGCTGCAATAGATGAACTTGTTGACGCCGTGTCTGTAGGATGCGGCGAGCAGCTTTTCTGTGCCCTGGATGTTTACCTTATTATAGTCTTCTTTTCTCCCTTTTCCTTCACCGGTCAGTGCGGCAATGTGAATAACGTTTCTAATCCGCCGGTCTGTGAAAACTTGCGTGAGCAGATCAGGGTCGTAAAACCGGCCCCGGACGAGAATTGCCCCCTGTCTTTCCAGCTCAAGGGTGTTTTTGTGCCCCCTCCCTCCGCGCACAATCGCTATGACCGGCCATGTCCGGTCCAGCAACAACGCCTCGGCCACATGAGATCCGATAAATCCCGTAGCCCCGGTCAACAAGGTGAATTCTGCCGGCATACCAATTCAAACAACCTCTCCCCCCATCAATCACCTGTCACATAATGACGTGCAATTCTAAAGAGCGTCTTGGGCTCAAACAGCATATTGGTGTAGCTGACATTGGCCAAGGGGCACCAGCAGCGTTTTTCCTTAATGTGCTTGCGCACTTGGGCCGCCTTTTCGGAAAACCAGACATTCCTGAAATCATACCCGTTCTCTTTGAGGTTGCCCATGGATTCCGCGCGGGTACAACAGGCCCAGACATCGCCGTCAGGTGCAATGTGGGCCGATGCAACCCCTGCATAGCAGGGGATGACCTGCCGTTGTTCCTGAAGCGTCTGTTTTGCAATCCGGTGGTATTCCATGCGGAATGCACGGGCGATTTTCCCCATTGGATTCAATGGGGTCTTTTTTGAGGCGGAGATGAGATGGCCCGCGGCCCTTTCATACGACCGGAGGTCCGGCGCGATGTCGAAACCCACTGTGCCAAGTTCTTCACGCTCTTGGGCAATTTCCGCGATAACCGAATCCGGACCAAGCGCCGTCACGTAGTGGTGGATCTGAGGGATGCGATTTACGTTAAATCTGGAGATAACCGTATGAAAACCGATGGTCAGGTTATTCAACCGGAGGCGCTTCAAGGCATGAAATGTCTCCATGACCTTGGTGAAGCCGCCCTGAACTCCCCTGATTTTATCATGCCGGTCTCCCACATCATCCACGGACAGATTAATAATGAGCTGCGAGTGAACACAATGTGCGGCAATTTCAGATGCCCATTCGGGAATTCTATGGGTCATCAGACCGTTTGTGGGGATATTGATGATAAACGGCCGGCAGATGTCGTATAGCGATCCCACCAGTGCGGGTAAATCCGCACGGAGGAACGGCTCCCCGCCGCTGATAGTCACCCAGAAGGGCGACTTCCCGAGGCTGTGAAATATCTGTCGCCATTCCTCCAAATCCAGTTCATCGAATGTCTTTTTGTAGATGTTGCAGGTAAGACAGCGCGAATTGCATCTGCAGGTGACGCTCAGGGTGAGATTGATCGGGAGGTGGCAAGGCCTACCAAGGACTCTGGACAGAAAAAGGGATGGGAGATGGACCAGGGCCTTAAACATATCAGTTCCATGATTTTGTAGACGGGGAAATGTCCCAGATTGCAGGTGCATGTTTTCGCGCGTACACATCTATAGTTCCAAGAACCCTTGCGGTCAGCTCCAGACAAGCAGTCCCCAATGTCCACAGAATGTGCTTCATACACCACGACTGGTATCGAATTGCCATTTTCAGGATACCTGTAAGGCGGCTGGTGCTCACCCGATATCCGTGTTTGCGGAAAAGGTATGCATGACCGGCCGCTATTCGTCTTCTCTGCCGCAGGAAGTCCCTCACGGTTTCAGGCCCCTTGTTCCTGACCACAGCTTCCGGCACATAGCACAGCTTATATCCTGTCTTGGTCAGAATGGCCTCGATGCTGGCCTCGTCAACCGCGGTATCCTCGGGGATCTCGCGGACGACATTCCTGAACGCGACGAGTTCCCCCAGCTTGGGATTTGTCAACGAAACGGCGTGGTGGAGTGACCACAGAAGATGCCCTGCATAACCCATAAATGTGTTCACTGAATTAATGGGAATGGGTCTGCCGCCGGTCATGCCCACCTCTGGCAGGACAAAAGGGGCTGTCAGCCTGTTGATGGCCCCCGGCTCGGGCACGGTATCAGCGCTCTCCAGGATACAGATATGGCCGGACGCAACAGCAAGGAACCGGTTGACGGCCGATGCCTTCCCCTTCCTTCGGGTCTGGACAATGAGGTGGATGCGGGGGTCTTGTTTGATGAAATCGCGCACAACAGCTTCTGTCCTGTCTGTACACCCGGATGCCACCACAATGATTTCTTTCAGGTTGGCATGGACAAGCTTCTGCTTCAGGAGGGCGTCGAGGAGCCGGCCGATGCCTTCCTCTTCATTGTAGGCCATAATCCCGATGGACAGGTCAAGCATGTGTCGATCAGAGGTTTCGAGTTCAGGGGTTAAATGGCAATTCATTTCCCACGATGGGGCGAGGCCCGGAACCTTGAACTCACTGGTACATTTCCGAGGTTAGGTTCAGCCCTTTATCCCGGATCTTGGTCCGATTTCCAATGCTGCCCCGGGTTATTGAGATGATGCTTGGAAATGAACTCATCGTAATCTTTCAGCAGGAAAGGCAGGTGCGCCCATACGTCTCGCCACGGGGCATGACATTTGAGGGTGATCCAGAAGGCCTCCCACACGACCTTTCTCGATATCTTTGAGCAGCCATAGGCCCGCTCGCGAAATATGATCGGGACCTCGGCCACCTTGAATCCATGCTTGAAGGCCAGGTAGGTCATCTCGATCTGGAAGGCATACCCGTCCGAATTGATCTGTTCAAGGTCGATGGCTTCCAGTACCTTCCTTCTGTAACAGCGAAAGCCCGCGGTGAAATCCCAGACTGGCTTTACCATAACAAAAGATACAAAGATATTGGCGAGTTTGCTCAGCAGCAGCCTGCGAAAGCGCCATCCCTCCACCCTTACGCCATTAATATACCTGCTCCCGATAACGAGGTCTGCATTGTTTGAGGCCTCAACCAGACGGGCGATATAGCCGGGGTCATGAGAAAAATCAGCATCCATTTCCATGATCAGGTCCGCGCCTTGCCCGAGGGCCGCCTTGAACCCCTCTATGTAAGCGGAGCCTAAACCGGCCTGACAGGGCCTGTGGATCACTTGCAAGTGCGGGTATCTCCCGCGCAGGGCATCAGCAATTTTTCCCGTGCCGTCAGGGGAATTGTCGTCCACCACAATAATGTAAAAGCCCGGATGAAGCGAGAAGATGCGCTCCACAAGCTCCTTAAGATTGCTGGCTTCGTTGAATGTGGGGATAACGATATATATGGCCATGGTCATCTGGCCCCCTGCCGGGCTAAAACCGTGTCGGCAGGTCTTGTGCAGGATTTCATGGGATTGGAAAATACCCTTTGCCTGTCAAATCTGCCGCGGGAATATGGCGACCTGAATTACAAGACAAACTTGCGAATCGATGCAACCACCCTGTCCGCCGTATGCCCATCCCAAAATTCAATGCGCTCAGGCTCTCCTCCCTGTCTTTCCAAGGCCCTGGAAAATTCCTGCGAAAGGTTCTCCGAGTTGCACAGCCTGTTGGTTCCGTGTGTGATGGTGATGGGCCTCTCGGTGTTGGGCCTCAGGGTCAGGCAGGGGATGCCGAGATAGGTAGTCTCCTCCTGAATGCCCCCCGAGTCCGTAATCACCAGACGGCTGTTGAATACCAGGCTCATGAAGGGGATGTATCCCAGCGGCTCAACCAGACGGATATGCGAGGAATTGAGTCGTGAGACAAGGCCAGCCTGTCCAAGGCTTTTTCGCGTTCTCGGATGCACCGGAAAAATAAGCGGCAGCCTTTCCGAAGCATCACAAAGTCCCTTGATAATTCTCCCCAACACCTCCTCTTTGTCCACATTGGCCGGCCGATGCAGGGTGATTAACCCATACTCCCCCGGCTGCACACTATATGTCGCAAAAGCCCTCTCCTGTTCCACGCGGGGCCGCAGCATTTCCAGCGAGTCGATCATGATATTGCCTACCCGGTGGATCTTTTCTTTCGCAACGCCCTCCCTGAGCAGATTTTGGTCTCCGTCCGGGGACGGGGTCCACAAAAGATCGGCCAGAGCATCGGTCACCACCCGATTGATCTCCTCGGGCATGGTCCGGTCAAAGGACCTGAGGCCTGCTTCCAGGTGGGCAGTCTTGATACCCAGCTTGACAGCCGCAATGGTCGCCGCTACAGTGGAGTTGACGTCTCCCACAACAACCACCAGGTCGGGCCGTTTCTCCAACAGGACTCTTTCGTAAGCGATCATCACGTTGCCGGTCTGTTCAGCGTGTGTGCCCGAGCCGACGCCCAGATGGATATGCGGTTCAGGCAATGCCAGGTCCTGAAAAAACACATCCGACATATTCAGGTCATAGTGCTGGCCGGTGTGGACAATCACCGGTTCCGCCCAATCCGTTTTACGAAGCGCATGATACAGCGGCGCCACCTTCATGAAGTTGGGCCTTGCCGCTGCAATAAGATGTATCTGTTTCATTTTTTCAGTCACGAAGCATCAGCTCAATAATTGGGGGGATAACAGCGAACGTACCACCGGGGCAGGAGGATTTTTCTTGTGCTCCGGGCCTCCGGGCTGGTCTCTTCAGTGACTTATCTGCGGGGGACACTTGCCCCCTCCGCATTCTCGACTTCGTCGAGCTGCGGCTTCCCCCACTGATAAGTCACGAAGAGACGGCGCCCTCCC
>JAGHEC010000461.1 GCA_021159525.1 Deltaproteobacteria bacterium
AAATAATACATCTCAATGCCGCAAACGGCACTCTCCGCCGGCATGACGCCTCCCGCTCAAAATCATCTCTTTCAATCCTTTCGGGTCACCGAATAGCCAAGCTTGTCAAAAGCAAATTTAAGCGCGTCCTTTAAGGTCGAAGTAGTGACCGTATTTTCCAACTCAATGCCCAGGTTCACAATGGTCTGGCTTACCGCCGGGGAAATACCTGAAATCACGCATGAACAACCCATAAGTCGGGTCGCCTTGGTGATTTTCATCAGGTGGTTCGCCACCGCGCTGTCGACGACGGCGACCCCCTGGATGTCCAGCACGATCACCTTGGCTTCAACATCGTGTATCCTGTTGAGCATATCCTCCATGACCACCTGGGTCCGCCTGGAGTCCAGGATACCCACAATGGAAAGCATGAGCATCCTGTCCCACAGGTTGTTGATCGGGACGCTGAGCTCGGGGTCTTCTATCGCGTTTTGCTTTTCCATGTTCTACTCCTTTCTATGTGTTTCGATAGTATGAACTCAATAATCAGGGGGATAACAGCGAACGTACCACCGGGGCAGGATGATTTTTCTCCCGCTCCGGGGGGCCTCCGGGCTGAGTCGGGCGAAGCCGGCAAAAAAGAGACGGCGCCCTCCCGGCAGCGGCGTCAGAAAAAGCCTTCTTCCCCTCTTTATTGAGCTATTACTTTCGATATATCTATATGCATCCATCTCTCTATTGATCAAAGGTAAAGCCTTTCTGCCTGAAGAGCTTCAGACAGGCCTTGACTGCATCCGGGTCATAGAGCTTGCCGGAATTTTCAGAGATCTCGGCCAGGGCGCTATCCACTCCGAGGGCGGACCGGTAAGGCCGGCGAGAGGACATGGCCTCCACCACGTCGGCAATACCAAGAATGCGGGCTTCAAGGAGAATGTCTTCGCCCGAAAGCCCCCGGGGATATCCGGATCCGTCCATCCTTTCGTGATGCTGGTAAACCATTTCAGCGATGGGCCAGGGAAACTCGATTTCTTTCAGGATATCGTAGCCGATCCGGGGGTGCAACCTGATCAGGCTGAACTCGATATCGGAAAGCCGCCCCGGTTTGCAGAGAATCTCGGCCGGCACGGATATCTTGCCGATATCATGGATCATCCCGCCCAGGTAAACCCCCTGTGTCTGTTCTCTTGAAAATCCCATTTCCCTTGCCATTGCCCGGACGAGCCGGGCCGCCCGCTGCTGGTGACCGGAAGTGTAGGGGTCCCGGGATTCAATCGTCAGGCTCATGGCCCGAATGATCCCTTCCATGGCCTCTCGCAACTGGACCGTGCGTTCTTCTACCATTTGTTCCAGGCTTTCGCGATACTTCCGGTTGGCGATTTCGAGCTCCCGGCGGCGCAGGACATTGCGGATATTGATCATCACCTCATTCGGGTTGAAAGGCTTGATGATATACCCGTATGTTCCCGCATCTATAGCGCTTTGGGCCACGTTCGGGTCATCCACACCCGTAATCATGATAAGGGCCGTGTTGTCGTAATGAGACCCGATATAACCCGCCAGGTCGATACCGGATTCGCCCGGCATATTCACATCGCAAAGGACAAGGTCGAAAGCCTGGCTTTCGAGGCATTTGCGGGCTTCCGTGCCGTCCGCGGCCAATGTGAATGCATATCCTTCTCTATCGAGCATCCGGCCCAGCAGGCGCCGGATCTGTTCGTCATCATCCACCACCAGAATGCGGGGCGGTTTTGGATCGGCGATTTCCGGTTGTTGATTTCCGGTTGTTGATTGGAGCTTGTTGATTTTGTGCGTCATTTCATTAGCACCTGTGGTGAGGATTGTAATAGCTCAATAAACAGGGGCAGGAGGGTTTTTCTGACGCGACTGCCGGGAGGGCGGAAGAAAAATCTTCCTGCCCCGGTAGTACGTTCGCTGTTATCCGCCCAATTATTGAGCTGATGCGATTTTCTCATATCAGTGTATCAGGGAGATCTCAAGACCCCGTGAACGGTTACTATATATCCAATCCCCTCACAGCCCAAAAACGCCGTCAGGAATTGATCAGTGTTTTTTTAACCTTTCCAAGGGCTGTTCTTGGAAATTCCTCGCAAAAAACAATTTCCCGCGGCCATTTATAGCGGGCGAGGTGCGCTTTGCAGTGAGAGAACAAGTCCTCACGGGTGGTCGTGGCGCCCTTTTTCAAAATCACGAAGGCCTTTCCCCGTTCTCCCCATTCCTCATCCGGCACGCCCACGACTGCTGCGTCCTTGATATCTTTGTGGATTTTAAGGACCCTTTCCACTTCCACCGGATAAACATTTTCTCCGCCCGATATGTACATGTTTTTAACCCGATCCACCAAAAAGAAATATCCGTCCTCGTCCATCCGGGCCAGATCCCCCGTGTGCAGCCAGCCGTTTCGAATGGTTTCTTCCGTTCGGACGGGGTCCTGCCAGTACTCCTTCATCATGATGGAGCCCCGGACGGCGATTTCTCCTATCTCGCCGGTTTTGACAGGCATGCCGTTATCGTCCAGCAGCATCACTTCCGAGTGAAAAACGGGCCGCCCCACCGTCCCCGGCTTAGTAATGGAATCCTCTTCAGAGGCCCAGAAGAGAATCGATGTCTCTGTCTGGCCCATGATCTGACGAACGGGAAATCCGGCTTTCCGGCAGGCCTCCTGCAGTTCGGGGGTGACCTTTTCGCCGCCGATGGCTGAAACCTGAAGTGTTGACACATCCTTTGAAACGGGGAGGTCCTCTTCCAGCAGCGCCCGGTAAATGGTGGGAACGCCAAGGAACTTGGTGACCTTGAACCGCCTGATATCCTCGAAGGTCCTGAGGACATCAAATCTGGGATGAATGATCATGGCAGCCCCTTTGTAAAGGATAGGAGATGCCTGAATAAAAAGGCCGCCTGAATGGAAGAGGGGCAGGATGATCAGCATGACGTCATCAAAATGGAGTTTAAAGAAGATATCTGCATTCAGGCAGTTAAACAGTGTCTTGCGGTAGGAAAGGACAGCACCCTTTGGATCGCCGGTGGTACCGGATGTGTACATGATGACATGGGGTTCTTCGGGGTCGGACGGCGCCAGGGATTTGGTGAAAAACGGCTTTTTCCCGGCAAATTTCCGGGTTTCCGTGTCAAAATCCGGGAAGTCTTCCCGAGGGGTAACGGATCCAAGGCATACCAGTCGCATGCCTCCGGTTTTACCTTCAATGGCCAGTTCCCTGACGGTTTGGCAGTGTGCATCGTCAAAAACAAACAGCCTCGGCTGGGCGTTTCCAAGGATGTAGTGCAGTTCCGGTCCTGTCAGCCGAAAGTTGATGGGAACGAAAATGGCTCCCAGCCGGGCACAGGCCAGATAGAGATCAATGAATTCCGGGCAATTCCGCATCATAACGCCCACCCGGTCTCCTTTTTGGATGCCCAGGGACTGGAGCCAGCAACTGACACGGTTGGCACGATGATGAAGTTCCCGGTAAGTGATGCGGGAACCTTCATACAGGATGGCGGTCTTGTCCGGGTGGAGTTCCCTCCACCGTTGTACCCACCAAGCGATATTCATGGACTTAATCATTTTGTTCCTTTCGCGTCTTCAAACAGATTTCTCTGGAATAATGGGGTTCGTGGACACCGGCCCCAATGGACGATCATGGTTCCGAACATGAGCAACTCCCATCCGACCGATTCAAAATCCGGCTTTTTTCATGGTGGCGCCCATTTCGCCGGGTTCCATGGATTTTCAGGTAATGTTGGGAAGATAAGTATAGGCCGCCTGATTGCCGCCCGCGACTTGGCCTGATAAGGGGATTACTAGTTTCAGGTGGACCATGATCAGGTGATAAGGATGATAGAAATCGCTTTTTGGGGAAATATATCGAAAACACGCTTGGTGTCAAGTAGAAATTGACCGCAGGATATTGTGGTTGGAGTAGGACGCCTCCACAAACGAGTCTGAGATCAGGGAGGGCCTGCGTGTGGTGGGAGTGTAATACGGCTTTCCTGTGAACTTCACCACAGCGCAGACGCAGCTGGTCAGCGTTTGGAAAGTCAACCTCGATTCCAACACGGGCGCTGAAAATGAGGCCTGTTCGGCCTGATGTTTTTTATGAATGTCGAGAGTCAGTTTGAGGCCAGTGAGTATGGGCAACGGGCAGGGTGGAAAAGCTTCCGAGACCCTAAATCACCCAAGAAATCCCGTAACCGTTCACGGGTGATTTTTGGTCAAATTTGGGATTGTCCGCCTC
The DNA here is from genome assembly GCA_021159525.1 of Deltaproteobacteria bacterium. GTDB lineage: Bacteria > Desulfobacterota > DSM-4660 > Desulfatiglandales > Desulfatiglandaceae > AUK324. Next base: position 4,233 of record JAGHEC010000461.1, read on the forward strand.
ACGTAACAGCTCAATAACCCGGGGCAGGAGGGTTTTTCTGACGCGACTGCCGGGAGGGCGCCGTCTCTTCTTCGCTCG
>JAGHEC010000329.1 GCA_021159525.1 Deltaproteobacteria bacterium
ATGCAGCAGAATTTCTATATCTCGGCCGGGAGCATCTCCCAGTGGGCAGGGGTAGCGGCACTCACAAAGGCAGGGCCGGATGTGGAGCGGATGAAGACCATTTATGACGAGCGTCGCAGATACATGATGCGGCGGATCCGGGAACTGGGATTCGGCCTCAAGGTGGAACCCGCCGGGGCCTTCTACATGCTGGTCAATGCAAGGCATCTTTCTGAAAATTCCTATGACCTGGCCTTCGAGATCCTGGAAAGGGCAGGGGTGGGCGTGTCTCCGGGCATAGAATTCGGACAGAACGCCGAGGGATATCTCCGGTTTTCCTATGCCAATTCCCTTGAAAATATCAAGGAAGGCCTGGACAGGATCGAAACATTTCTCAAACAGAGATAACCATCTGTCCTACAGAGGCAGTTGACTGATCATTCCTTGGCCAGGTCCCTGGAGCGGGTCCATGCAGCCCTCACGGCCCCTGTGATGATATCTTCGAGGCCCTTTTCGTCAAACACGGCCAGGCCCGCTGCGGTGGTCCCGCCGGGCGAAGTCACCTTGCGTCGCAGCTCTTCCAGGGAATCGTCCGATGTCTTTGCGAGATAGGCGGCCCCCAAAAAGCTCTGGACTACCAAGCGATACGCCGTCTCTTCAGGGAGGCCGACCCTTACGCCTGCAGCCGCCATGCATTCCATGATCCGGAAAATATAGCCGGGACCGCTCCCGGACAGGGCCGTGACCGCATCCATGAGGTCCTCCTTCACTTCCACGGTCTCGCCCACAGCACCGAAGATCCTTTTGGCCACATCCATATGGTCTGATGTGCAGGACTCACCGGCCGCCAAGGCGCTGACCCCCTGCTGCACAAGGGCCGGTGTATTGGGCATGACCCGGATGACCGGGATACGGCTTCCGACAATGTTCTGGATGGTCTTGACCGGGATTCCTGCGGCGATGGAGATGAGCAAGCGGCGTGGGATCATTTCCTCCCTTATCTCTTCAAGCACCCCTCGAACATGCTGAGGTTTGACCGCAAGCACTACCACGCTGCTGTCCGACACGGCCTGCGTATTGCAGGAACAGGTTCTCACCCCGAAGTCCCGGCCAATCCTTCTCAGGGCCTTTTCGTCCTTGTCTGCCGCCACAAGACCGGTACTGTCAGCCACACCGCTTGCCAGAAGCCCCTTGATCAGCGCCGTAGCCATATTCCCGGCCCCGATAAAACCAATGGTTTGATGGTCAGGCATGATTCTCCTTCGTGTTAAATTGTCCCGTAGAATATTGAGTCTCAGCCCGATACTTAGGGAGATGACAACGAACATACTACCGGGGCAGGATGATCTTTCCGCTCCGGGCCTCCGGGCTGCTCGACCGAAGCGAGCGAACAAGAGACAGCGCCCTCCCGGCAGCGGCGTCAGAAAACCCCTCTGCCCCTATTTATCGGGTAATTACCATTGAATAATAACGATTGAAGAGTAAAAAATCCGAGCTTTAAGATAGACTTCCTATAAAAATCTTGCCCCGGGGCCTCATGCCTTGCGCCTCGCGGCCTCAATCCTGTAGGCAGGGGCCTCAATATAGGTCCCCCGGCATCTCGGACAGCGACCCGGACGAGTAAACCGCGTTCGCTCTTTAAAGATGAATCCGCATTTAAGACAGCGAGGCGACATCATTATCAGCTTCTTTCCCCGAGAGGCCACAGAGCGCGCAATATGAGGGAGATGCTCATAGACCTCCTTTTCACGGATTCCCAGCTCCTGAGAAAGATCAAGGGCCGTCATGTCCCTGTCCATGAGGGCGTTGATCAGCTGCTGCCGAATGGTCTTCATTTTCTCACTTTCCTTCTTTTGACCGCTCAAGGCACAAACGGTCGACACGCCCTCCGGGCAACTCCCTCGGCCAAAAACCCGGGCTAACCCGCGCAACCCTGGACCGCAAAGGATCCTGCAACAGTGATACTAAAGGCAAGACGTTTTTCAATCAAGAGAAAGTTCATAATTTCACAAGATTGCTTGACGCCTCCATTTTTTTATGATAGGGAGGGCGTTCAGTATGCAGGCTCAATATCCGGAGTATCCCCTTGTCCGGGAATTTAGGGGTCATTTTTTATCCCGACCTGTTGAGCTGATAGTTTCGCAGAGAGCGGTAAAATCGCCCAAGGGGCCTTTTTTATATCAACATGGGGAGGATACAGGGTCCGAACCGAAAATATCATTATGCAAGGAGGATGAACAACATGGCTTACAACGCAGTAGAAATGGCGGACTGGCAGATCTCCGAAGCTGCCGAAAAAAACATGCCCATGCCTGATGAGTGGCGGGAAAAACTCGGGCTTGAAAAAGACGAAGTTCTGCCAATGGGTAGGCTGGCCAAACTCGATTTTCTGAAAATCATCAACAGGCTCAAAGACAAACCGGACGGAAAGTACATCGAGGTAACGGCCATTACCCCAACCCCCCTTGGCGAAGGGAAAAGCACCACTTCCTGCGGCCTGATGGAAGGAATGGGAAAAATCGGTCTCAATGTGGGCGGTTGTCTCCGCCAGCCCTCCGGCGGCCCCACCATGAACATCAAGGGAACCGCAGCAGGAGGCGGTAATTCCATCCTCATTCCCATGACGGAATTCTCCCTCGGATTGACCGGGGATATCAACGACATCATGAACGCCCACAACCTGGCCATGGTCGCCCTCACCGCCAGGATGCAGCATGAACGGAATTATAATGACGAACAGCTCCAGCGACTGACCGGCATGCCGCGACTGAATATTGATCCCACCCGCGTGGAAATGGGATGGATCATGGACCTCTGCGCCCAGGCCCTCAGAAACATCATCATAGGAATCGGCGGACGGTATGACGGCTTCACCATGCAGTCCAAGTTCGGGATTGCGGTTTCCTCAGAGCTGATGGCCATCCTTTCCGTGGTGCGGGATCTCGCGGACTTGCGGAAGCGTCTTGATGAGATTACCGTGGCCTTCGATAAGAGCGGCAAGGCCGTGACCACAGGGGACCTGGAAGTAGGCGGCGCCATGACCGCCTGGATGAGAAATACCATTAATCCTACCCTCATGTGTACGGCAGAGTACCAGCCATGCATGGTCCACGCCGGACCTTTTGCAAACATCGCGGTGGGACAGTCTTCCATCATCGCCGACCGGATCGGCCTCAAAATGTTTGATTATCATGTGACTGAGAGCGGATTCGGCGCTGATATCGGTTTTGAGAAATTCTGGAATGTCAAGTGCCGGTTCAGCGGCCTGAAACCCCATGTCTCCGTGCTCACCAGCACCATCCGAGCCCTCAAGATGCACGGCGGCGGACCAAAGGTCGTGGCCGGTCTGCCCCTTGATGAAGCATATACCAAGGAAAACCTGGAATTGCTGGAGAAGGGCGTTGCCAACATGGTTCATCACATTCATACGATCCGGAAAGCCGGGATCAACCCGGTGGTCTGCATCAACTGCTTCCATACGGATACCAAGGATGAAATCGCCATGGTCCGGAAGTATGCGGAAGAAGCCGGCGCCCGCTGTGCCGTGTCAACTCACTGGGCGGACGGCGGTGACGGCGCTATTGAATTCGCAGAAGCAGTAAAAGAGGCATGCGACGAGGAAAACGAGTTCAAGTTCCTCTACCCCCTGGAAATGAAACTCCGCGATCGTGTAGACACCATCGCCAAGGAAGTATATGGCGCTGACGGCGTGGCATGGAGTCCCGAAGCAGAGGCCAAGGCCAAGATGTTGGAATCAGACCCCAAGTATGATGAATTCGCAACCATGATGGTCAAGACCCATCTCAGCCTGACCCATGACCCGGCTCTCAAGGGTGTGCCCAAGGGCTGGACCCTCCCCATCCGGGACGTGCTGATCTACTCCGGCGCCAAGTTCCTCTGTCCGTGCGCAGGAACCATCAGCCTCATGCCCGGCACCAGTTCCAACCCGGCCTTCAGGCGAGTGGACGTCGATGTCAACACCGGCAAGGTAACCGGGCTCTTCTAACAACAGCCCAATAACCATTAAAAAAGGAGACCCTGGCTTCAGGGTCTCCTTTTTTATCTCCACCGGAACTTACAGCCAACGCCGTTGTCAGACGCGCGGCAGGGGTGCAGACATGTGGAAGGTTCTCTCCGCTTTTCTGACCCTCCCGATCCTTTCCGGATTGAGAAAACGGCCATAAGGTGGCTCATCCTGTTGGGGCGATGTATGGCCGAGTTGTTCTTCTAAATGAAAGAGGGCAGCGATGGATTTATCGCATACAGGATAGCCCCGGTCATCAGGATGGATTTCTGAACCGGATGAAACCCGGGATATGTTATTGATGTCCACGAGCTTAACGTGACCGGTACGGGTCAGAAGGAAATTGCAACCCCTGCCAGATCCGGGACCAGCCCTGCCTCCATGATCAGTGCCCATTCGATTGCGCACCAGACCGTCCGCATGTTCCCGGGGTTGCAGGTACGCCCTTGACCTCAAAAAGCCTCCTGCATCATTCTGTAATGCTGCCCGACACACTGATTCGGATTTCGGGCATATCTTTCGAGTCAGTCTTCAGAAAGAGCGCATCATAGTACCTTCCCTTGTCGGCCTTCACATTCGTGACCGTCAAGACATAGGTCTTTTTCCCGGATTCCAGAGTTTCTTTGAGGTCCCACTTGATATAGGCCCCGCTGTGGGGCTTGACCTCGGTAATGGAAAAAGAATAACCGTCCCGGGGAACGATAACGGACATTCCCTTGATGGGAGTCCCGACACGGCCGTTAAGGGCGATATGCCGCGGGGTGATATCGGCAATCTTCGGGGCCGTTATGTTCCCCACTACCGGGATCAAGATCTCTTTGTGAACTTTATGATCGGTAGACAGGCGGATCACATCATAATATCTCCCGGGGGCCGTCCGTGTGTTCTCCACGGTTAAGGTATAGGTCTTTTTGTCCCCTTTTTGCCCTTCCGCCAGGTTGAAACGAATATTCTGTCCCCGGTCGGCCTTTGCTCCGGTAATATGGAACAACTCGCCGGACACAGGGGAAATCTTGGCCGTCATCTTCAGATCCGATCCTGCCTCGCCGTTCAGGACGATACGCGCCGGGACCACGTTCGCAAATTTTTTGACCGATCCGGTCACCGTCAGGTCCGCGACAGGGTGCTGCTTGTCGCTGGTATAAACCTTGATAATCTTTTTCAGGGTCCTTCCGCCATAGCCATTCGTATTCAATTCAACGGAAATCTTTCCCTCGCCGCCCGGCGGGATCTGCCGTGTAAAAGAGGCAACGACGCACCCTCACCCGCCGGCAACCCGTTTCACATCGAGAACTCCGGTCCCCTTGTTCCGGATGACAAAATCATGGGAAACCGGTTGGCCTTCAAATACCGGATCAAAGGTATAGACTTGTTCAGGGAAGAAAATCATCCCTGTTGTCCGGGCCGGCCCTTGTGCTCCGCAGCTCAGAACCATCGCGCAAAACAGGCAAACCCCGCAACACAACCCTGTAAAAGTAATTTTCTTCATTCGTGTAGACCTCCTGACCTCCCACGTTCTTCAGTTCGTAACCGTTCACGGGTAACAGCTCAATATTGAGGGGAAACGCAGTTTCTTTGGTAAGCAACCCCGGGATAAGAGGGATTTTCTTCCGCTCCGAGTCTCCGGGCTGGTCTGTGGTTTGGATCATTTGAGATCGTATATCACCAACCTGCTCTGTGGAAGTCCCAGGAAATAGCTTTCGCTGGTAACAGAGGCCGCAATGAGTTCGGGACGGCCGTCATTATCAATATCCGCGACCTGGTATCCCACGGCAGTCCCGGACAGCTTGGGGGTCACCCAGTTGGTGACGAGACCGGCCCCGTCCCAGTCCATGAAGTGGACCTTGCCGCTCCCGAACCAGCGAAAATCCCCGAATATGCGGGCGACCTTGGAGTGGTTTTGACAGACCACGATCTCCTCCTTCCCATCTTCATTGACATCATAAAGAAAGATGGGTGATGGCAGGAAAATCCGCGCCCCTGTCTGGACCATCCGATTGACATTCACATCCATATAGTCCATGAACACGAGGCTGCCGCCGAAGTAATCGTCGCTCTTCCAGAGTCGCTCCCCTTGCTCAGTGAATACAGAGAGGTGCTCAAAAGGACCGAGCATGGTCGTATAGACGGCCCCCTTCCCCTCCAGATCGCTCTTGACGAAATTGAACACATTGCCGTCCTTAGGGAGCTGGATGGCCTCGCCTGCAACCAGCCTGTCTCCCCGGCGCATCAGGACATGCACGTCCCCGACATACTTTCCTTCGGCCGAGCGCCTCTGGCCCAAAAGCGTCTTGCCCCTATGAGGAAGATCCGCTACCCGGATCAGCCAGCTTTCTCTCTTTACGGACTCTCTGAAATTGCTCCCGTCCCATTCCAGGATGAAGGTGGATGCATTGGCGGCAGTCAGGTTGCTCACGTAGATCTCGGCTACGCCATTGCCCGTGAGATCAGCCACGGTCACGTAGATAAAATCGGGCGACCAGGTCCCCTTGATATCCTTGACCTGGACAAGCCTGTTCCTGGCCCACTTGTACACATAGACCGTGTCCTTGTCGATCAAGACCAGCTCCGTCTTTCCATCTCCGTCCACATCCCCCACGGCCAATCCCCGGATTTCCAGCTTGTAGCGCTGAACATAAGAGGGCCTCTGGCGGCCCTCCGCCGCCTCTCCTACGGCCATAATCGAACCCCATTCCCTTGGGGCCTCCTCCATGCGCTGCTCCGACGGGTAAACCTTTTTTCCGGTGATCTTGGCGTTTATGTCTTCGGCAAACTGATTCACCGTAGGGATCACCCCATCCATCCCCTTTGACTGATCAAAGGCGGTAACCAGCTCCTCCCCCTTGGCCACATCCAGGATCTTGGCATCAATACTGACGCTGTCCCCGAAAACAGTTAGGCTCCCCAGGATGACATAGTCGGCATTCAGGGCGTTTCCCACCTTCAATGCCTTTTCCTTGTCCAGAGGTCCGGGCACGGTCCCGACCGCCCTTTGGACCGCACCCTTTTCGAAGACCTCCACCTTTCCCTTCCAGGCCAGACGCGAGTGGAGCATATCCATAATCCCGGACTGGAGAAAGGTCAGATCGCGGTCGGCATTCATAGCAAAGGGGAGGACCGCAATCCTTTTCGCCGGCTCATCCCCTGCGGCCCGCGCTTGGGCAAGGGTCCAAACGGGAAAGACGACCAGGATGAACAACAGAAAGGTGATCTTTATCTTCATGGGGCTCCTTCATTTAGAACATGGCCGAAACGTAATCGCTCAATAAAGAGGCAGGAGGGTTTTTCTGACGCAACTGCCGGGAGGGCGCCGTCTCTTTTTCGCTTGCTTAGCTCGACTCAGACCCCACCCTTCGGGCGGGCCCCCGGAAGAAAAATCCTCCGGCCCCGGCAGTACGTTCGCTGTTATCCCCCTAATTATTGAGCTGATACGCCAAAACAATGCCCCCACCGCATCTCTGCACCCGTATGCCTCATACTGCAATAACATGGAGATTGTCTGAAAAAGGATGTGATCGCGCTCACCCTTTCAGGATGCCATAAAACTGCCCGGAGTGATCGACCTTGTCTCCCACCTTGGCGCCGCAGTACTTGCATCGATATTCGTACCTGTCTCCGTCCGGAAGGACCAGGAGAAGAAATTTATTGACCGGAACCGCACGCCTGCAATTAGGGCAATAGAGCTCGGTGGCATCCAGCTCCCGAAAATCCGCCCCGTCATATCCCGCGTTTCGCGGGGGCCCGGCAGGGGGCTGCACAAAGCTGAAAAGACTCTCTTTCATCGAAAAAACCTTGGATTTAGTATGGAAATCATGATATTGCTCTTAAACTCAAATACGGGTATACTTGTCAGGCGCCATCTAAGGCCTTTGATGAATGAACTGACGGTTCGGGATTCAGGCGGCCGAACAAAAATAATTGGCTCAATATTAACCACACCCATCCGTAAAGGCAAGGCATTTTCTAAGCCTTTGCCGGTTCGACCGACCGGTTCAAGGTTGGGTGGAAGGGCCATGGCTCGCCTTGGCCGCGGAATACAAAGGGGTGTAAAGATCCGGACCCGGGTAACCCGGCCTTGGTTATCCCCGGGACAGATTTATTTTACTGCAAGTGAAATGGATCAAGGAAGGGAATTAAACCTTACAGATTTCGCATCGCACTTCGAGCAATTAGAGGTATCACCTCAATAATTAGGGGGATAACTGCGAACATAGTGCCGGGGCAGAAGAATTTTTCTTCCGCTCCGGGCCTCCGGGCTGGTCTCTTGAGTGACTTATCTGCGGGGGACACCCGCCTGCCAAGGCCAATTGAGCGTTCTTGCCAAGACTTTCGTCCCGTG
>JAGHEC010000468.1 GCA_021159525.1 Deltaproteobacteria bacterium
ATAACTGCGAACCTAGTGCCGGGGCAGAAGAATTTTTCTTCCGCTCCGGGCCTCCGGGCTGGTCTCTTGAGTGACTTATCTGCGGGGGACACCCGCCTGCAAAGCCCAATTGAGCGTTCTTGCCAAGACTTTCGTCCCGTGGATTTGCGATGGCAGAAGGAAGTAACATGGGTAACAAGGCAATGGCGGGCAGGCTTGCCCCTTTGGCATTCTCGCATTCGTCGAGCTGCGGCTTCCCCCACTGATAAGTCACAAAGGGTTGGCGCCCTCCTCTCCGAGGCGGAGGCCGGGAGTCGCGTCGTCGGAAAAACCCTCCTGGCCCTGTTCATTGAGCTGTTATTCCATATTCATCAAATACGGCTTTTTTTAATTACAATGGTAAAACTGCCCCGTCAACTAATGGATATGCTTTCAGATCCAGTAGCTGTTATGGACAAAAACGGCGAGGTGGTATATGCGAACAGCGCTTTTCAAAGGCTATACAATCCCTTTCATGACCCCTCTAGAAAAACGCCTTGTCGGGAGTTGCAGAACCTGAATCTCAGGTTCTTACGATCAGGTGAAGTTTTTACCTCAGAACGTGTCTTAGTCCGGCCTATTGGCAAAAAGTTCGAAGTTTTTGTTTACTCTTTAGACAGGAGGAAGCAGGCACAGGTCCTGAATCTTGTTCTTGTAAAAATCGAGGATCATCGAAAGGAGACGGAATTTACCATTGCCGACGAACTGGTAAATTCCTATATCAATGAACAAAAGATCCTTTCACAAAGGCTGACCCGCGAGTTTCGTGATTTGAAAGGCGAGGACCCCGCATTTAAGATGGCGCTCATCAATGCCCGGAAGGCTTCCAGGACGGATTTGCCTATCTTAATCATTGGCGAGAGCGGCACCGGCAAGGAACTCCTGGCGCGTGCCATTCACAGGGCCAGTTCGCGAGGGAAAATGCCTTTCGTTGATATAAATTCTGCGACTCTCCCGGATAACCTCATAGAAAGCGAGCTTTTCGGGTATGAGCGCGGCGCCTTTACGGGGGCACGGCGGGAAGGAAAACGCGGGCTTTTTGATCAGGCCCATAAAGGGAGCGTATTTATGGATGAAATCGGAGATGCCTCCCCTCAGACCCAGGCAAAAATCCTTCGGGTCCTGCAAGAGTGGCAGTTTAAAAGGATCGGAGGTTCCCGGAATATCCGGGTGGATGTTCGTCTCATTTCAGCGACCAACAAAGACCTGTCCGCCTTGATTGCTGAAGGAAAGTTCCGCGAAGACCTGTTCTACCGTTTGAATACCATAACTATCAACCTGCCGCCTTTGAGAGAACGTCGGACTGACATCCCCCTGTTAGTGAATCATTTCTTGATGGAATATGCCCGATCAGAGAGGCGGGAGCTAAGGTTTTCCCCCGATTCCATGGAGTTGATGGAATCCTACGAATGGCCCGGAAATGTGCGAGAGCTGAAAGGCGTGGTGGACTATGCCGCCACCATGGCCACAGGCTCTCTGCTAACCCCCGATTCACTTCCCAGTTTTTTGTATGCTCAAGATAAACCCCGCCGAAAGAAAAACAGGCAGAGTGATTTACCCTATTTTATGGCCGCAGGCAGGAAAAGCCTCCTTGCCACGGTACTCCGGCAAGTGGAAAGGAACCTGATCAAGAAAGTGCTTGAAAGGTCGAGAACCAAAACAGAGGCCATTCAGATCCTCGGCATAAGCAGGAGAACTTTTTACGCCAAGATCAAAGAATACAATCTCGAATAGCCAATCTCATTTTGTTTACTTATTAGACATTAAATCCCACCTTTATCCGCTTCCTTTCCTTCCTTCCTGAAAATATTATTACAAATCAACTAATTACCCTCTATGGCCCGTTTATTGCCTGGATTGGTATGCGTGAGTATTCATTTCCCGCTTCGGTTGAGTCGTAATAGCTCAATAAATAGGGGCAGGAGAGTTTTTCTGACGCGACTGCCGGGAGGGGGGAAGAAAAATCCTCCTGCCCCGGCGGTACGTTCACTGTGCTTCCCCTAAATATTGAGCTGTTACGTTGAGTCGCTAATATCCCAAATCAGCGATGTCGAAAAGAAACAAAAAGGGGTAAATGCGAACCATCTATTTGGGGGATGATTATTGACAATGGAGGCCATTTAAAATGGATTTTAGTATTCCTGAAGATCTCAGGATGATGCAGAAGACAATTAGAAGGTTTGTGGAAAAGGACCTTGAGCCTATTTCGAGACAGGTGGAGGAGGAAGGGCGCATCCCTGAGGAGATTGTCCAAAAGATGCGCGAATTGGGGCTGTTCGGTCTTCCCATCCCTGAAGAATATGGAGGTCTGGGGCTGAGTACCCTGGGTGAGATCCTTGTATACGAGGAGTTGACCAAGACCAATGCCTGTTTTCGTTCCCGGATAGGGACGAGTAATGGCATAGGTTCCATGGGCATCCTCATGGACGGAACAGAAGACCAGAAACAGAAATATCTGCCCCGGATTGCCAGCGGAGAATGGACCGCCGCCTTTGCCCTGTCCGAACCCGAAGCAGGCTCTGATGCGGCCAATATCAGGACCGAGGCGGTATTAGACGGGGACCGCTGGGTGCTTGATGGTATGAAGCACTTTATTACCAACGGGGACATTGCCCATGTCTTTACAACCATGGCTGTAACCGACAAAAGCAAAGGGAGCCGCGGAGGTATAACTGCCTTTATTATCGAGAAAGATATGCCCGGTTTTTCCGTGGGCGTCATTGAAAAGAAGATGGGCCTGAGAGGTTCCAATACCAATGAGCTGATTTTTGACAACTGTATGGTTCCAAAAGAGAATGTGATCGGGGGCGATGACATGGTTGGTCAGGGATTCAAGACGGCCATGCGTGTTTTAGATAAAGGTAGGTTAACCATGGGGGCATGCGCATTAGGTGCATCCCAAAGGCTCCTTGAGATGTGTGTTGACTATGCAAAACAAAGGGTGCAATTCGGCAAACCCATTGGCCAGTTTCAGATGATCCAGGCCATGTTGGCCGATATGGCAACTGAAATATATGCAGCGCGCCAGATGCTTTATCATGCAGCATGGTTGAGGGACCAGGGAAAAAGAATTACCCGTGAAGCAGCAATGGTGAAGCTGTTCTGTACGGAAATGGGTAGCCGGATAGCGGACAAAGCAATACAGATATTCGGCGGAATGGGCTATATGAAGGAACTCCCTGTGGAGATGTTTTATCGTGATGTTCGTCTTTACAGGATATTTGAGGGTACCAGCGAGATACAGAGGGTGGTTATTGCAAGAAATTTGTTGAAGGAATAACGAGTTGGATGGATTGAAGCGAGACAGGAGAGAGGAAATGAGTATTGATAAGGTGTTTATCGTTGGCGCCGGTTTGATGGGCAGCGGCATAGCTCAGGCATGTGCCCAGTCCGGCATTGAGGTGATTCTAAATGATGTCAATCAGGAGGCTGTAGATAAGGGACTGAAGAATATTGAGTGGTCGGTCGGCAAATTTATTGAGAAAGGGAAGCTTTTTGAGACTAAGGAGACGGTCCTTGGCCGCATTAAAACCGCTACCGATTTATCGCAGGCCTGTGATGTTGATCTGGCAGTTGAAGCCGTGTTTGAAAACCTGGAAATAAAGCAGGAGATATTCAAAAAACTGGATGAAAACTGCGGTCCTGGCACCTTTCTGGCCAGCAATACATCTGCCATACCCATTACGGAACTTGGTGCGGTAACCCAACGTCCCGACAAAGTGTTAGGCCTTCATTTCTTTAACCCTGTTCCAATGATGCAGGCAGTGGAGGTTATAAAGGGTGTCGGCACTTCAGAAGAAACTATGCAGGCCGGTCTGGATTTTATCAGGAGATTGGGAAAGGAACCCATACGTGTAGAAAGTGATGTGCCGGGATTTCTATTAAACCGGATCAATCTCATAAGTTATGTTGAGGCGATTCGTTTGTTTGAGCAGGGTATCGGTTCTGTTGAAGACATTGACAAAGGATTCCGGCTCGCTTTTGGAAGAAAAATGGGTCCATTTGAGACCGGTGATATGGTTGGATTGGATGTCTCTTACGGGGCGCTAAGGGCAATATATGAAGAAAGCAGGGATATTCGTTATTATCCTCCGCAGTTGCTAAGACGGAAGGTAAAGGCGGGACAGTTAGGACGAAAGACCGGCAGGGGATGGTATAAGTATGATGACGCTGGAACACGAAAGGGGAATTAAATGGACCAGGCGCGCCCTTTATCATGTCCCGTTGGGGAAACTCAAAGAACTGGTTTACTCGGGAGATATGATCGACGCGGGTGAGGCATTTCGATTAGGGCTGGTGGAAAAGGTTACGCCACCTGGCAGGGTGATGGAAGCGGCCATGGAACTTGCATCCAGGATTATAAAGAGAGGTCCGCTGAGCGTGGCAGCGGCCAAAAAGGTCCTCAACAGGACCCGTGATCTGCCGCTAAGTGACGGCCTGGAGTTGGAATCGGATTTCTGGGCCAATCTTACGGCCACCGAAGATATGAAGGAAGGGGCACGGGCCTTCATAGAAAAAAGGAAACCGGAATATAAGGGCAAATAGGGGAGGGTCAATTGGAAGATGCAGTCATTGTAAGCGGAGTACGCACTCCGGTAGGGAGATACATGGGAGCATTAAGAGATGTGCCAGCGTATGACCTTGGGACCATGGTCTTAAACGAAGCAGTAAAGAGGGCGGGGATAGCTCCGGACATTGTTGATGAAGTGGTCATGGGGCAATCCTATCAGAGCGGGGAATATGTAAACATTGCCCGCATGTCACTGTTAAAGGCAGGCTGGCCTGAATCCATTCCAGGCATCACCCTGGACAGACGATGTTGCACGGGTCTCGACGTGGTCTGTTCCGCTGCCATGAAGATCCAGTCTGGAAATGCGGAGATAGTGGTGGCAGGTGGTGTGGAGAGCATGAGCAATGCGGAGTTTTATGTGCCCGGTGATATCAAGTGGGGGGTCGGGGGCAAAAAGGGCATGCCGCGGGGGCATGGAGATCTTTCCATATGGGGAATACGATTTTATGACCGTATCCAGAGGGCCAGGGTTATGTCGCAGCCCGAAGAACGCTACGGGGTTCTCCCTTCAATGATGTCATGGGCCGAGACTGCCGCAGAAGAAGAAGATATATCCCGTGAAGAGTGCGATAAATGGTCTTTGGCAAGCCATCAAAAAGCATGCGCGGCTATCGAGGCAGGAAAATTTGAAGAAGAAATCATTCCAGTCACCGTGCCTCGGCGCAAGGAAGCGCCTGTCATTGTATGCCGGGACGAGGGACCGAGGCCTGATACTTCTTTAGATAAACTCTCAAGACTCAGGCCCGTATTAGGAGGAGTGTGCACTGCCGGGAATTCATCGTCGGAAAACGACGGGGCGGCTGCGGTAGTGGTAACATCTGCTGAAAAGGCTGAGGAATTGGGGGTGAAACCGTTTGCCAGGTTGAAATCGTTTGCCGTGGCCGGGGATGACCCCCGGCGCGCCTATAAAACTGTTCCTGTCGCAGTAGATAAGGCCTTGAAAAGGGTGGGCCTGACTATTGAGCAGATGGATCTGATCGAGATACAGGAGGCCTTTGCAGCGCAGGTGTTGGCGGACCTGAAGGAGATGGGCGTTGGACCGCAAGACTACGGGAAGGTCAATGTGAACGGATCGGGGATTTCTCTTGGACATCCTATTGCCTGCACCGGGACACGGGTATTGGTGACGTTACTCCACGAAATGAAGAGGAGCAGCGCGCGATACGGCCTTGAGTGTATTTGCGGCGGCGGAGGCCTGGGTATTGCCGCGATAATAGAGAGAACATGAAAAAAGTGGAAGAATCAAGACAGGATGTAACAATTGTGGATTGTGGGCCGAGAGATGGGCTGGGGGCGATCTCAAGGGAAGTTGCAACCGTGGATAAGATTCGGTTGATAAACTGTCTGATAGAAGCTGGTTTAACCAAAATTGACTGCGTTGCCTTCACCCATCCCCGTCTGATTCCGCAGAACTCTGACGCAGAAAAGGTCATGAACGGGCTCAAGAAGAGGCAGGAGGTGACCTATATCGGACTGGCGCCTAATGAAGTAGCCTGCCGCAGGGCCGTGTTGACCCAGGTAGATGAAGTACTCACCCTTGTAGCCGCCAGTGAAGCCTTCAATCATTCCGCACTCGGATTGAGCACGAAGATTCTCCTGAACAAGACTCTG
>JAGHEC010000042.1 GCA_021159525.1 Deltaproteobacteria bacterium
TGAGCGTTCTTGCCAAGACTTTCGTTCCGTGGATCTGCGATGGCAGAAGGAAGTAACATGGGTAACAAGGCAATGGCGGGCAGGCTTGCCCCTTTGGCATTCTCGCATTCGTCGAGCTGCGGCTTCCCCCACTGATAAGTCACAAAGAGACGGTGCCCTCCCGGCAGTCGCGTCAGAAAAACCCTTCTGCCCCCATTTATTGAGATGTTACGCCATATCCATGTTTCACTATGATGTATGTGGCGGCTTGAAATGGCCGATATGCTGCCGCTAATGCCATGTTGATCTCCTGACTCCTTTACTCTCTGAATACCGTGAACCTTTACGTCAAATTTATGACTTGGAATAATCGGCCGGCTGCCCGCCGCGCCAGAAAGCGGCATGGGCAACTTCACGTTTTGATTCAATGGACAGAACCCTTCAGACGTCTCCTGCAGAGCATCCATCCGAGATGGGCTGCGGCAAGACCAAGGAGTGTCAGGGCAAAAACATCTCCGAAACGGGTGTAAATTGTCAACTGGAAAGTAGCGACAGGCATCGAACCGGTCAGGATTGTTTCCACAAATAGCCGGCTTTGGGCCTGAATGAGCCCCGTAGGCGCGATCAATGCGCTGAACCCGGTATTGGCTGCCCGTATCATGGGCCTGCGGTTTTCCACTGCCCGGAACACGGCCATGCTCAGATGCTGAAAAGGAGCGCTGGTCCTCCCGAACCAGGCATCATTGGTCAGGTTCACAAGCAGATCGGCCCCTTCGTGTACAAGGCCCCTGGCCAATTCAGGAAAGATGGCCTCAAAGCATATAAGCACCCCCAAGGAGAGATCCCCGGCCTTGAGAGGTCTTAGTAGCTCTCCCGGTTCAAAATCGCCCGCGGCCTCCACCAGCCGACGGATGAAGGGGAGATAGCGCTTTAACGGGACATATTCTCCAAAGGGAACGAGGTGGATCTTGTCGTAAGAGGAGACATGGCATGCCTGCGGGCCAATCAGATAGGCCCGGTTGTAGTAGCGGACAATCCCTTCTTGACGCCTGTAGGCAGGGCTTCCAAAGACGAGAGCGGCCTTTGATTCCGCAGCAAGGGAAAAAATCTTCGAAGCCTTTTCTGTATCCTCCTGGAAGAAAAACGGGAGCGCTGTCTCCGGCCACACGATGAGGTCCGGATGGAAGCCTCGGGCAGACCGGGTGAGCCGAGTGTAGGCGTTGATGGTCTTCTCCTGGTAATTCGGGTCCCACTTGACAGACTGGTCGATATTGGCCTGGATTACAGCGGCCTTGACAGGGCGGGCCGCCCGTGCCCGGACCTCGATTTCGGAAATGCGATAATGACCATATCCCCATGCGGCTGTTATCAAAAGGACTGCGACAGGGAGGTCCCATCTGAGGGCCCCGGTCTTCCGGCTGAGGGCCATGGCAATGCGGCGGGATACAAGGCCGTTTGTCAGCACAATCAGAAAAGAGATGCCGTATACCCCGAAAAGGTCTGCGCTTTGAATGAGATGGATGCGGGCATACTGACTGTAGCCCAAGAGACACCAGGGAAAACCGGTGATAACATGGGCCCTGAGGTATTCGAGGGCCACCCAGTAGCCCCCCAGCAGAAAAGGGGACAGGGGAGAGTCATTCAGCCGGGTGACAGCGGTGGTAAAAAGGGCTGTGTACAGAGAGAGATAGAGGGATAACAGGAGCAAGGAAAAGAGGGCCGCAGCCATATTTAGATTCCCGTAGTGCTCCAGGACCGCCACGATCCAGTACATGAGGCTCAGATAATGAACAAGACCGGTTAGAAGGCCCAGCCTGAAGGCCTGGAACGGAGAGGCCTTCCGGATGGCGATTAAGAGAGGAACCAGAGCAAACCAGCCTGCAAATGAAAAGGCATTGGGAGAAAAAGAAAGGGTCAGGAGTACGCCGGAAAGAAAGGCAAGCAACCGGCCGCGGCATCTCTGAGAAGATGGCCTGGTAAAAGGCATGGGGAACAGGTCACGGTTTCGCGGAAACGGTCCGCTCACCTTCTTGCGAGGGTCCGGCCTGTGCGGTACGGAAGACCAAGACCTTTTCAATCCTGCGCTGGTCTCCCCGCTGGATCGTCATCTCAATATCCCGAAACTTGACCTTTTCCCCTGCCTTGGGTATTCTTCCCAGGAGATCGATAATAAATCCACCCACAGATTCGAATTCGCCCTCAGGCAGATCCATCTGGAGGGCCTCTTCCAGTTTTTCAACCTCCATGCGGGCATCCACCAAAAGCGATCCATCCTCCAGCCGGGTCAGGAGAGTCTCTTCATGATCATGCTCATCCATGATCTCTCCCACGATCTCTTCAAGGATGTCTTCAATGGTGATGATGCCCGCGGTCCCTCCGTACTCGTCCGTAACAATGGCGAGGTGGGTCATCCTCTCCTGCAAGTCCTTCAACAGATCGCTGACCCTCCGACTTTTCGGGACAAAGAAAGGTTTTCGCAGGATATCGGTCGGGATCCCGGATTCGGGGTCTTCGCCCAGGAGCTTGAGAAGGTCTTTTGCGTGAAGGATGCCGACAATTTGATCAATATTGTCTTTATGAATGGGGATTCGGGTATGTCCGCAACGGGTGACGAGGTCAATGAGCTCACCAAGGGTGGCGTCTACCGAGGCCGAGGAGACCTCAGTCCTGGGGACCATGATGGAATGGGCAGGCGTCTCTTTGAGGTCGAGCACGCCATAAACCATATGGGATTCTTCATTGGTGATGAGGCCTTTTGCCTTCCCCTCATCCATGAGGTCGTGGATTTCCTCGGCCAGGTCATTGCTGTTGTCGAGGCGTATCCTTTTCTTGATCAAGGATTTGATGAAAGGGAAAAATCCCTGTTCAGAACCGTCTTCCAAAGGTCTTTCCGTCTCCTTGTCCGGATACCTGCAACCATAAGTTCCCTTTCGAGCCCGAGCGGCCTTTTGCAGGTATCATGTCTCGGTTCATTACGGTTTTCCTATAATAGACAACAGGGTAACAGCTTAATAATTCGGGGAGATAACAGCGAATGTACTCCCGGGACAGGAGGATTTTTCTTCCGCTCCGGGCCTCCGGGCCGGTCTCTTGAGTGACTTATCTGCGGGGGACACCCGCCTGCCAAGCCCAATTGAGCGTTCTTGCCAAGACTTTCGTCCCGTGGATCTGCGATGGCAGAA
>JAGHEC010000256.1 GCA_021159525.1 Deltaproteobacteria bacterium
ATTTGCGTTTGTGAAGAGAAGAATGACTGGCGGCATCTCAGGTCCAGGGCTTCGTTCCTGACACACGGCAAGGTGGTGGCGCCCTGCACCGTCAAGACCCTCTCCGGAATCCCCAATTCCTACACCGATAATCTCCTGATGCGGGCCTCGGAGGCGACCCTGAAGGAAAGACGAAAACGGGTCCTCCTGGTGCGGGAGACGCCCTGTACAAGGGGGATTTCTATCTGATGTTCCTGGCCGCAGATATGGGGTCCCATATTCTGCCGCCCATCCCTGCCTTTTATCACCAACCCAGGAACTTTACGCATCATTGATAAAACCACCGGCAAGGCGTTCGATTGCCGGGTGATCCTCAACGATCTCTTCCAGTGTTGGGAGGGATGAGGGCGTTGTTTCGGAATGGTCACCGCCTTCGCTTTCTGATGACTAACACACTTGATCTTTAAACCATGAACCGCAACAAGGAGACGCACTATGTCGGAAAAGAGCCTTCTAACAGGCAAGAGGGTCCTGGTAGTGGATGATGAGGCCGATATCCTGGAGATAGTAAGGGAACTGTTGCCTATGTGCAAGGTCGTGACGGCAGGCACATCTGAAGAGGCCCATGCCCTGTTAACATCGGAGTCCTTCGACCTCGCCATTTTGGATATTAGGGGCGTTAATGGATATGCCCTACTGGAAACAGCCCGGCAGAAAAACATCCCGGCCGCCATGCTGACGGCCCACGCCTTTACCCCCGGGAATCTGGCCAGGTCGATCAAAGAGGGGGCTGTGGCCTATATTCCCAAGGAAGAGGTATCGAGAATCGCTGATTTTTTGGAAGATATTTTCAAAGGCGCCTAGGACAGATGAATCCCTTCTTAAATATCGGCCCGCCGGGATATCGACGAAGGATTTTGGACCTGTTTTAAGGCCCGCATCCTGGTGGAGACGGTGGAGCCCCGCATCAACAATCCGGATTTTTCCCTCGCGGTTGCGAAGGCATTGCGTGAAATGCCCTCAAAAGGACTCCTTACGGTGCGGCCTGTGGTATCTGCCGCGTAGGAATAATAGCGATATGCCAACCGGCAGGGGGGGCGGCCCGAGTCTTTTCAGCGTGCGGGAGCGTTGAGCTATAACTGATCCTTGAGTTGGCCGTTAATGTTGCGGGCCGCTTCCAGGGTGGCCGACGCGAGTTCCGCCATTTTTTCATCGCTCAGCGCGGATTTAAAGCCTACAGCCCAAATAGCATACCCCTTGCCTTGTTTTGGCTGAAGCGGCGCGGCCGCAGCGCGAACCCCGGCGATGTACTCCTCGTCATCAACCGCATAGCCGTTTTTTCTCGTGGCTTCAAGTTCAAGGATATATTGCTCCGGATCTGTGACAGAGTGATCCGTAAACCTCGGAAGGCCCTTCCGGATGATGCGTTCAGCCCGGACCCGATCCATAGCGGCCAAAAATACCTTTCCGGTCGCGCCAGCCAGCAGGGGAATGGTGCTTCCCCTGGGAGCGGTTATTTTAAGATCTTGGTTGGATTCGACTACGTCCAGAATCGTAACCCGCTGGCCGTTCAGGATGCCCACAAAGACCGAGGCGCCCGTTCGTTCCATCAGGTTTTTCATAACAGGTCGGGCGGCCTTGCCCAGGTCAAGCCGGGTATAGGCCGATTTTCCCAGCTCAAAAAGGGTCGGGCCGAGGGTGTATTTTTTTGAGGTGGGGTCCCGAATCAGGGCGCCTATCTCTTCAAGTGCACGGATGATTCCGTAGACCGTTCCCTTGCTCATCCCCAGCGAGTTGGCCAGCTGACTAATGCCGGCTCCCTGGTTGGCTTTGGATATTAACCTGAGCACGAGAAAGGCCTTACGGACGGAGGGGGCTTGATATTTTGTCGGCATCGTTCTCCTCAGTGAACAATATGGGGCAATGTTATCCTTCATTATCTGATTTGTCAAGCGGAAGGTGATGCTTTAAATTAATTGGAATTTTCTTGTCTTTTATCAATTTTCACTTGACATGAGTTGTGAATATGATATTTTTTTCTAAAATAGCAAGGAACAAGTGTTCGTCATAGAGAACGCTATTCAAAACAGATGGACAGTGGGGTGCTTGGACGTTTATCCATCTCAGCCGGGACGCGCGTTGTGGGTCCCAGAACAATCAGGAGGGAAACATGCTTTTACCAAAATTTGAATTTCATGAGCCCGCAACAGTCGAAGAGGCTTGTCGAATGATCAGTGAATTGGGCGGGAAGATGAAGATCCTTGCGGGTGGAACCGATCTATTTGTTAACATGAAAAAGAAACTGTTAGCCCCGGATCATTTGGTATCGGTGGACCGCATTGAATCTCTGGCCCAACTCGATGCCTCAAACGGGAGCCTCCGGATCGGGTCTTGCGTCAAGGCCGCAGTAATCGCTGAATCTGATGCAGTAAAGTCGGCCTTTCCCGCCCTGCACGAGGGGGCTTCCAAGCTGGGGTCCCCGCTGATCCGAAATCTGGCTACAGTGGGCGGAAACCTGGTCTCCGCGCGCCCGGCCGCGGATTTTCCGCCCCCTTTAATGGTCTACAATGCAAAGCTTGTCTTAAAGAGCAGTCAAGGGGAGCGGTCGGTACCGTTAACCGACTTTATCCACGCACCCGGACAGACCGCCCTCCTGCCGAATGAATTGCTTGCGGCTGTTTTACTGGAAAGGCCTGCCGCCCATTCGGGGAGCGCCTATATCAAACTGGGTGTCCGGCAGGCCCTCGAGATCTCTCTCGTAAACGTGGCGGCCTTGCTTACGCTGGATCCGTCTAACGGTGTTGTCACAGGGGCGCGGGTGGTCATGGGCTCGGTTGGGCCGACCCCGCTGTTGTCGGTATCCGCTGAAAAGGCCCTGCTGGGCGAAAAGCCTTCAGATGCCCTGTTTTCGGCCGCGGGAGAGGCCGCTGCCTCGGACAGCAAGCCCATCGATGATTTCAGGGCATCCGCTGAATACAAACGGGCCATGGTCCGTGAACTGACCCGCAGGGCATTGGCATCGGCATTTGATCGTGTCCAAAAGCAATAAACGCTTTGCGCGGGAATCCGATACCAGTGGCGCAACATCATGGACTCCATTACAAAAAGAAGCAGGGAGAAGGAAAATGAAAAAGATGATCTGTCTCACCATCAACGGCAAGGAATATGAGTTGGCTGTGGCCCCTAATATGACCCTGGCGGACCTTCTGAGGGAGGAGCTCCTTCTTACGGGGACCAAGAAGGGATGTGAGCTGGGAGAATGCGGATCCTGCACGGTTATTATGGACGGCAGGGCCGTTAATTCCTGTCTGGTCCTGGCGGTCCAGGCGTCTGGCAAAGATATCACTACGGTTGAGGGACTGGAAACAGAGGAGGGCTTGCACCCGCTCCAGAAGAAGTTTATCGAAAACGGCGCCATTCAGTGCGGGTTTTGTACGTCCGGCATGCTCCTCTCTGCCAAAACACTGTTAGACAAGAATCCCAAACCCACCGAACATGAGATACGTACTGCCATATCCGGGAATCTTTGTCGGTGCACTGGATATCAGAAGATTGTGGAATCCATCAAAGATGTGAGTGAAGGGAGATAAAAAA
>JAGHEC010000122.1 GCA_021159525.1 Deltaproteobacteria bacterium
ACGACTGTATCCACAATCTTATTGAATTTCTTGCTAATGGGAAGATCCTGATCATCCAGGAGACTCGTGTCGCCCTCATCCGCGTTGGCAACCACCCTGGGATCCAGGGGAAGGGTCCCCAGGAGACGCAAACCTTCTTTTTTGGCGGTTAGCATCCCCCCCTTGGTTTTGAAGATATCGATGCTCTTGCCGCAGTGGGGGCAGACAAAACCGCTCATGTTTTCCACCAGGCCCAGGATCTGCATCCTCACCTGCCGGCAGAAATTGATAGATTTTCGCACATCCGCCAGAGATATCTCCTGGGGCGTGGTCACGATAAGGGCCTTGGCGTCAGGTATGGTCTGGGCCACGGTCAGGGGCTCATCCCCGGTCCCGGGAGGAGAATCAATGACCATGAAATCGAGATCATCCCATTCAATGTCTGAAATGAATTGCCGGATAACCCCGATCTTGAGAGGCCCGCGCCAGATGGTGGCCGCATCCTTGTTGTCCCCCATGAGGGGCTCTATTGAAATCACATCCAGATTGGGAAGACACTGGACCGGCCGGGCCTTCCCCTCATGGCCGGCAGGCCCGATGGTCCCCTTAAGCCCTAATATGCGCGGGATGCTGGGCCCGTGAAGGTCCACATCCATCAAACCGACCCGATACCCCCGCTTGGCCAGGGCCACGGAGAGATAGGCTGCCACGCTGCTTTTTCCCACGCCCCCTTTGCCGCTCATCACCAGTATCTTATTCTTGATCCGGCCGAGCCGTTCCTTTATCTCCACATCCTGTTGCTGGTGCTGGTCCTTTTGACTCATTTTGTTTGGCATAAATTATGTTACCTCCAATGTATTAATAAAAATAAAGTCTCGTAGTATCACCTCAATAATTAGGGGGATAACAGCGACCGTAGTGCCGGGGCAGTTCCTGGATTCCCGCGAAAGCGCCAATCCAGAGAAACAGCACAGTAAAGGATTTCCCCCGATTTATTGAAAAGACGCCATTATCTTCCGACCCGATCCCTTTGTCCCTGTCTTGCCATTACCATGCCATGCCCCCATGAAGTGGCACCAATAGCAACAAGTGTTCTCCTATCAAATAGTTACACTTGCATATGGGGATTGCTGGAGGGGATGGCATTGCAAAGATGATAGCATTATTGCAACTGCTTTTTGGCTGGAGGTTGCATCCATGCGAGGCGAGGCCCGTGCTTGTCTCAGTGGCCATGGATGCGTCGGCCATGCCATTACACCCTTTCGTACAGGGCCAGTATCCCCTCCATGGGGCTCATATCTCTCAAGAGACGGAACCCAGGGTATTGAGGCAGGATCGCATCAAGACCGTACACCATGAATATGGCCCCCTTTCGGGCCGATTCCGCCAGCATCTCCGCAAAGACATCATGCATCATCAGGTAGGTATAAAAAACATCGAAAGACCTTAAGGTCCGGCCCGTGCGCCGGGCAATGGCGTCGTGAAGCGACTTGTCCGTGGCATCCCCTTGAAATAAAAAAATGTTTTCCGGGGGAGGCAAAAGCGCCCCCTTTTCAAGGGCCGCCTCCAGGGAGGAACGCAACGGCCCGTATTCATCCAGGGTCCATTCATCGATCTCGATCCCCACCGAGAGACTGACCAGGTAACTGAAAAAGAGGTTCACCCGTCCGTCCGCACATCCCAGGTCCAGAAAGGCGGTCTCACCAGGGATGATGATACCCTCCCGTATAAGCCGTTCCGAGCATGTGAGAAGGGTCGCAAGATCGCTCGACCGCCTGAAACCCAAGGGACCCGAGTCACCCACCTTTCTCTGGTCGTAAAATTCGACTATTTTTGCGAGGGAGTCCCTGAGTCGCTCATCCATCTCTTTAAAACATTCTTGATCCGCTCATGGAGAATAAAAAGTATGTTCACCTCGGCCCCTTCCTTTTCCCGAAGCGCGGCTATGGCAGGCGGATCGATCTGGTCTGTCACTTTCTTGCAGAGATAATTGACGCACAGGACATGCCGGGCCGTCAGAAGGCACCCCTTTTCACCTGCAAAAAAACAGGCGTCCGGCCTCAGCCTTTTCTCGGGAAGGACTACCCCCAAGAGGAGATTGATTAAGAGGAGCCAGCCGTCATATCTGTTTTCAATGCCAGCCCCGCAGCAGGACCCGCCCTCTTCCTGATCGCATCGCCGGCAAATCTCCACAATGCCTGTTCGGGCCATCTCAGTGCGGGAGGACACAACAGCCGTTTTCAATGCATTCAGGAGCCCGGCAATTTCCCCATCTTTCAGCAGGGCTTCCCCAAACACGTGCTGCTGCCGTCTGGCCCATGCGATCTTTTCCTCAATGGGGCTTGAAAGCGATATGGAAAGCGGGGTATTGGACATCGGGTAACGGGTATCGGGCCCCGGGTTGGGCCGCCTTATCTCTTACGCCTTCTTCTTCTCCCCCGCCCCTTTCTTTTTTGTCTCTTTCTCTTTGTCGTTCCCGAAATCCTTGAGCCCTTCGGCCAATTCCTTTAATTTGCGGTCCACCAGGTAATTGATGCTCCCCCTGGGATAGGCCCCTTTGGCGTTCTTCTCCCCCGCCTTTTTGCCGGTCAGGATCTCAATTCCCTGATCGATGGTCTTCACCGGATAGACGTGAAACCGACCCTTTTCCACTGCCTCCACCACGTCTTTGCGCAGCATCAAGTCCTTGACATTGCTCTCCGGGATTATGACGCCCTGCTTATTGGAGGGCCCTATCTTCCGGCAGCAGTCGAAAAATCCCTCGATCTTTTCATTGACCCCACCGATGGCCTGGACCTCGCCCTTCTGGTTCACAGAACCGGTAACCGCGATATACTGCCGGATGGGGACCTCGGAGAGACTCGACAGAAGGGCGTATATTTCGGTAGAGGAGGCACTGTCGCCGTCCACGCCTCCATAGGATTGCTCGAACGCAATGCTGGCGCTCATGGTCAGGGGCTTGTCCTGTGCATACTTCTTCCTCAGGTATCCGCTTAGGATCAAGACTCCCTTGTTGTGGGTGTTGCCCGAGAGATCGGCTTCCCGCTCGATGTTGATGATCCCGGCCCTCCCCATGGACGTGGAGGCCGTGATACGCGTCGGCTTTCCGAACACGTAGTCGCCTAATGAATAAACCGCGAGCCCGTTAACCTGGCCCACCACCTCGCCGTCCACATCAATCATGAGGGTCCCGCGGTCGATCATCTCCTGGATATGCTCCTCCACCAGGCTCAACCGGTATCGCCTCTCCTTGATGGCGGCTTCCACGTCTTGCCGGCCCACCTTCTTCCCGCTTTTCTGCCCGGCATAGTAATCGGCCTCGCGGATAAAGTCGGTAATCTCCGGAAAACTGGTGGAAATCTTCTCTTGCCTTCCTGTCATCCGCACCGCCTGCTCCACCAAGGCGGCCACCGCCTCCCTGTCAAAGGGCTTGAGCTTCTCCTCGTCAGTCTTCATCTTGATGAAGCTTGCAATTTGCTGAATGGATTCCTCATTCTTGTCCATGGCCGTATCGAAATCGGCCCGCACCTTGAAGACCTTGCCCACATCCTGATCATACAGCAAAAGGAGCTGGTACAGGTAGGCATCGGAGATCACCACCACCTTCACGTTCAGGTCAATCGGCTCCGGCTTGAGACCGCTCGTCGTGAACAGATAAAATGGATCATATGTCTGGATCTCGAGCCGCTCACTCTTGAGCGCCCTCTTGAGGGCCTGCCAGACCCCGGGCTCCACAATGGCGTCCCAGAGATTGATCACCAGGTAACCCCCCATGGCCTTGACCAGTGAGCCGGCCTTGATCTTGCTGAAATCAGTGCGCCAGATCCCGGCCCTGTCCACGATCCGCTCAATGCTGCCGAATATGTTGCGATAAGTCGGGTTGGTTTCCACAATCACCGGCGGCGATTTCTGATCGCTGTTGTCCACCAACAGGTTCACCTGATAGGGCTGAAATCGGTCCCCGTCGGTGGGCATTATCATGGGCAGGCCCTGGATCTGGGCCTGCTGATGAGGGTTGAAGATCTGGAGGTTTTCCGCCATATCTTCCAGCATCTCTTTGAGGTACTCCTTGACACAGTCAAGAGGAAATTCTTTTGAGATGGGGGCCGCCAGGTCGGAAGCCGTCTTCATAAAGGTAACCCGGTCCATCTCTTCCACCTTTTCCTGTACCTCTTTTTGAAGATCCCTGAGCGAAAGAAAGATCTGATCGATCTGTTCCCGAAGTTCGTTGTACTTCTCCTTCATGGTCTCGAATTCGTCCCGGGGGAACCTCCCCCGTTCCACCATGGCCTCTACCTGGTCGATGTGCATGGGCTTGTCATCCACCAGAGGAACCACCTCCGGCCGCTTGATCTGACCCATCTGGACATCCACCAGGGCAAATCCCTCAGCCTTTACACGCTCATCGAGATTCTTGAAAAAGGCCTTTCCCTTGGCCTCGTATGCCTCCATGATCTCCTTTTTCATATTTATATATTCCTGGCTCTCGAAGAGCTGGGGGATCTGCTTTTTCAATGTGTCCACAAAGCTGCTCACCGCCTTTTTGAAGCGGATGCCGGCCCCTCCCTCCAGACGGATCAGTATGGGGGCCTCCGGGTTCTTGAAGTTGTTCACATAACAAAGGTCATCCGGAACCTTGTCCTTTTTGGATATCTCCTCAAGAAGTTTCCTGACCGTGGACATTCTCCCGCTTCCCGGCATGCCTGTGACAAATACATTGTACCCCTGCCGATCAATGCCCATACCGAATTTGAAGGCCTGCACCGCACGTTTCTGCCCAAGGATCTCCCTCAGGGGCTCCAGATCATCGGTGGTTTCAAAGGGCAGGGAGGCGGGATCCAGCCGCCACCTGAGATGCGGCACAGGTACTTCCGGATAAGGGTTCTTTTTTGGCATTAGCGATCTCCTGTTTTTTGGTTTCCCCTCAGATATCTCAATCGATCTCCACCCTGATAAAACGGGTCTCTCTCGGCTTCCATCTCGGCACTACAATCTTCAAGATATCACCATGAAGCGTCGCCTTGATGTCATGGATCCTTGCACGCGACGGCAGGGGGACGGTACGGCAAAATGAGCGAAGTTTCTTTTCCACCCGCTGATAGTAATTTCCCCCTTCAACAGAGCGCTCCTTTTTGCACCCTTTGATGGTCAGTTTGTCGTCGCAGACAGAGATCTCCAGGTCCTCGGGATCAATGCCCGGGACCACCGCCTTGACTGTAAGGGCATCTTCTGTCTGGGAGATCTCGAGAAACACTCTCCCTGAAAAACCTCCCATCAGGAGATCGGCCCCGATGTCGGGCCAGCACCCCTTGAGGAGATGGTCCATTTCCCTCCGCATCCGATTGATCTCATCGTTTATCCAGGGGATCAGTTCCGTCATGGCAAAATCTCCTTATTCCACATTCCACATTCGACGCTGGATGTTCCAAGTCCGACATTCTACGCCGAATCATTCCCTATACCCTTGGGGCACGGGATGACCATCCACATAAACGCGGTTCTCCTCGTCAAGGCCGAATCGGCCCTTTGCGATCATCTCAACGGTCTTTGGGAAGATCTTCCAGTCGCCAATCTCCTTGAGTTGTTCCTGATGATCGTCAGCCACCTGTCGAAGCCGTTCCGGATCCCTCAACAGAACCTCGAACGGTTCGGGAAGTGTTACGGGCAGCGGTTCCGAGACCATCAACAGGGGACCCGTGTCCACGCCCTTGTCGGTCCATAGGGTAGAAGCCCGGAGATGGGTCTCCCCGGCTGAAATGGCGTCTTTTACCGCATCGTCACCCACGTATTTTCTACGACCGTCGGGAAGGCAGATAGAAAGATCTGCAGGATGGACATTGACACACCGGTTGAGGGTGGTATAGCTCATGTACCCGCCCAGGGCGATGAGGTCGATTTCGAATGCCGCCACCAGCCTCCCGGGAACCCGGTCATATTCCCGCCTGGCAGCCAGGCCCTCGGGCGTCAAAACCGTTCTCTTGAGCCCCTGCATCTGATGAAAGGTCCGTATATCATAGCTGAAATAGGGAATCCCGTGTTCAAGGGCAATACGTTCCCCGGCGCATCGGCCGTCCGAGCGATCGCTGAAGATGAAGATGGTCTCGAATGGAGAACCGCCTCCGTGGGCCTTGAGCCTCTGCTCGTGGGCCAGGAGCTGCATAATATTGGTGCCGGAGCCCGACATGAAGGCCGCCACACGCATCGGCCTCCCCGCAGCTTCAGAGTTAAAAATAGGCGTGATGGTCATGCGAGACCGCCTTCCAACAGAACCTCCACCGGCTTCATGCGGTAGGGGGTCCCCTGTTCCAGGGCGGTCAGAACGCTCCCTCCGCCCGTGAAATAGTAGACATTGGGGTCGTCCAGCCCTGCCATGTAGATCCCGGGACAGAGGTTGCGAAGCTCTTGGAGCGTGTCCCCCCCGGCAAAGAGACGCGCCGCGGACCTGTTGCCTCCTATCAGGCGGTAGAGGGCCTCCGAGCCCTCGTAAAAGAGAGGCATGACTCCCATGACCGCATTCACGAAGATGGTTTTGGCAGAGGAGATGACATCTGCCGCCTGGTTTTCCTGAAAGGATCCGGGATCGATGTCCACAATAAACGGGATATCCCGGCCAGATGTCAGATCTTTTATCGCCATGGACCGGTATTTCCCGTCAATCCGATCCTCAATGGTCTCGGACACGGTCACAAAGGGCAATTCCACGATCTTTTTCCCGTTCCTGTCCATCTCCACCAGTTCCCCGGCCAGGGCCTTGTCCTCCTCTGTGATGCCGGCAATGGATGCCCCGTATTTAGCGGCCAGGAAGGTGTTGTACATCAGTCCCCCCAGGATCAGGTGATCCACCCTTTCATAGAGGGCCTTGAGGGGCCCGATCTTGGTGTCGTACTTGGCCCCGGCCACCACCGCCACAAAGGGCCTCTCGGGCCTCAGGACCCGGTACAGATTCCTCAGCTCTTTCTGCAGCAGCATCCCGGCAAAGGAGGGGAGCCTTTTGGCCACATCATAGGTGGAGACATGGGCCCGCCAGGAACCAAAGGCGTCATTGACATACAGGTCCGCCAGGGTGGCCAGTTCATCTGCCAGGGTCTCCCGCTCAGGCCCTTTGGCCTCCTCGCCTGCAAACCAGCGCATGTTGGGGAGATAGATCATCCCGATCTTTCCCTCCTTCAACCCGGAAATGGCCGGTCCAATGGACTTGTCAATGCGCAGGATGCCCTTTTCAGGATCGATTGGGAAGTCGGGGATATGAATGGAGACGGGGAGTTTCTGTTCAAGGCAGCGTGCAATGGGACCCACCGCCTCATCCTCCCGGCAGGAGATGCGGCCTGTTTTTTTATCCTTGGGTCTTCCCACATGGGTCATAAGGATCGGCCTGCCGCCCCCTGCGGCAATGGCGTACAGGGTCCTGACAGTAGCATCGATACGGTAAGGGTCCTTGATGCGGCCCTTTTTGACCACATTGTGATCAACCCTTAGCAGAACCACCTTCCCTTTCATATCAGCCTGCTGCAACACCCTCAGTCGAGGGTCCAGTCCCCACTTTTCCATTTGGCATCCTCTCCCTTTTCGATTATAAGGTTTGGAGCGCCCGCCACCGGCTCTGTTGGATTGTACTGAACAGGGTCTAAAAGTCAACCATCTTTGTGAGGCACAGGGCGTGAGGCATAAATGCAAGGCAAGAAGCTGAAAAGGAAAACACGAACGTCGAACATCGAACCTCACACACTGAATGAATCGTATCAGCTCAATAATAAGAGGATAACGGCGAACATGGTTCCGGGGCAGGATGTTTTTTCTTCCGCTCCGGGCCTCCGGGCAGCCGCGTCAGAAAAACCCTTCTGCCCCTATTCATTGAGCTATTGCGATGAATCGACACAAAGGGTTATAGCACGTCACTTGTTCGGAAAGGAGTCATCATTGATTGTACGGAACCTGAATGATAAGGAAGTAATCGAGACCACCTACCGGGCCCATGGAGGGGCCATCGCCCAGATGATCCTGGACCAGCGGACCCTAAAGGAAATCGGATTTCTGGCCATTGCCAGTCTCAAGCCCGGCAAGGAGATCGAGGCCCATGTAGACCCCATGGAGGAGATCTACTTCGTCCTGAGCGGATCCGGAGAAATGCGGGTGGACGATGAGGTCCGGGATGTTAAGCCGGGGGACGCGATATGGATCCCCACCGGGTCCGGCCATGCCCTCTTCAACACCGGTCAAGAGGACTGCATCGTCCTGGTGGTGGCCTCTCCTGCGTGGTAGGGACCTGATGTGCCGCGCGTCCTGATCATTCGACCGGGGGCCCTGGGCGATAGCCTCATGCTCCTCCCCGCACTCAAGGATCTCGAGGGAAAGGTCAGGATCACCCTTGTTGGCAGACAGCCAGGCATTGGCTTTATTCGGCCCTATGTGGATTCTGTCATGGATCTGGAAGGATCGGGGTGGCATCGGCTCTTCATGCATACACCAGATCCAAAAGGTCTTCCCGTATCAGACATGGACATAGCGATGGCCTTTTTCGGCGATGAAGGTGATCTGATACGGCGCAATCTTGAACAATCCTTGCCCGGTGCTGCCATCCATCTCTTTCGGTCCTTTCCCTGCAAAGGCGAAGCGGTCCATACCGCAGAGCATCTGGCCCGCTGCCTGGCATCTGCAGGCCTCCCTGTTGATCCCGAGCGGTGCATAAGGGCCGCAAAAAAGGGGGTCTTGTGCCAAGAGAGGAGACGGCCCGAAAGGCAAAAGAAGATTGTACTGCACCCCGGATCCGGGTCCATAGAGAAGAATCATCCCCCCGCGTTCTGGATTGATTTGATGGGCCGGTTCAGGCAGGACCGCAAGTTCATGGATTTCACATGCATTGTCCTCTTGGGACCGGCCGAGCATTCCCTGTACGCCTGCATCGAAGCAGGGCTTGGATCCCGAAATGCAGAGATCGTGTGTTCATGGGACAGCGATCACCTCCTCAGGACACTCGAAAGGGCCTCCCTGTATGTGGGCCATGACAGCGGAGTCACTCACCTGTCAGCCATGCGATGCGTTCCCACAGTGGCCCTTTTCAAGAACAGCGACCCCGCCCAATGGGCCCCCGTAGGCCCTTTTGTCCGTTTGGCGCACGGCCGGAAGCCGGATCCCGACTTGATTGACGAGATCCTCTGTGCAGCAAGGGACCTTGTTTGGCAGAACTCTCTTTCCGCCCCCTGAACGATCCATGCCGTATCATTCGCGGGTTGGCTGAAGGGATCAAAAATCAACTTTACGTGGACAGTTAAAACATGCCAACATACTGCTACACATAGATAATAATGGAAACAGCTCAACAAAAAGGCGTGGGAAGGTTTTTCTGACGCGACTGCCGGGAGGGCGCCCTCTCTTTGTGACTTATCAGTGGGGGAAGCCGCAGCTCGACGAAGTCGAGAATGCCAAAGGGGCAAGCCTGCCCGCCATTGCCTTGTTACCGATGTTACTTCCTTCTGCCATCGCAGATCCACGGGACGAAAGTCTTGGCAAGAACGCTCAATTGGCCTTGGCAGGCGGGTGTCCCCCGCAGATAAGTCACTCAAGAGACCAGCCCGGAGGCCCCGAGCGGAAGAAAAATTCTTCTGCCCCGGCACTAGGTTCGCAGTTATCCCCCTAATTATTGAGCTGATACGCTTTCAGCTCCTCACGCCTAAGTAATGTAATCCTGTGACATTGAAAAAACGCTATTACAGACCCAAACGGCCCGTTTCAGGCAGGCCACGCCGCGACAGGCAGGAGGCGGATTACGCCAGGCCCAGGGTGGATCCGGGCCTCAAGGCCTCATTTCAAAAGATCGGGGTCCCGAAAGACGAATCTTTCACGCCAGATCCCTTCCAGGTTGAGGCAGTGGACCTGATCAGGGATTACGATGTCCTGGTCAGCGCGCCTACCGGCTCGGGCAAGACCTGGATCGCCTCAGAGGCCATCCGCACCTGCCTCGCAAGGGACCAGAGGGTCTGGTACGCCTCCCCCCTGAAGGCCCTTTCGAATTCCATCTACCTCCAGTTCTGCCGGGAATTCGGCCAACCCTACTGCGGTATTCTTACCGGAGATCGAAAAGAGAATCCCGAAGCCCCTATCATTGTCGGCACTACCGAGATCCTCAGAAATCAGCTTTATGACGCCATGCACAAGGGGTCCAGCATCCAGTCGGACCTGGTGGTCCTGGACGAGGCCCATTATCTGAGTGATCCGGACCGGGGCGTAGTGTGGGAGGAGGTCCTCATTTATCTCCCGTCAAGAGTCAGGCTCCTCCTTCTGTCTGCCACCATATCCAACCCCGAGGAGGTCTGCGAGTGGCTGTACTCCATCAGAAATGTCGCCAACAGGGTGGTGCGGTCCGAAGAGCGTCCGGTCCCTCTGGAGACCCTGTTCCTCTTCCCTGACGGTCTTATCGCCCCCCTGGGGAGCCGGAAAGGATTGAGCTCCAAGGTGAAGGGGTTTCTTGGGTCAAAGGAAAAAACGGGTGGAAGGCGGCACGAGAAAATCAATTTCGGAAAAATTATCGCGTACTTGCGGGATCTGGACCTGCTGCCGGCCATCTTTTTCCTCAAATCGAGGGCAGACTGCGACCATGCCCTCCTGACCTGCCCGCCGGTAGATAAGCCTGATGCGGTGGCGCGCCGGCTGAAAGGGACCTTGCGGGAATTCCTGAGGGACTATCCCCACCTGGAAGGGCACCGCCAGATAAGGCCGCTTCTGGATGCCATGGTGGGATCGCACCACGGAGGTCAGCTCCCCTACTGGAAGGTCCTCATCGAGGGGATGATGAACAGGGGCCTCCTGGAGGCAATTTTTTCCACATCCACGGTGGCGGCAGGCGTCAATTTCCCCGCCAGGACCGTGGTTCTGCTCCAGAGCGACCGTTACAACGGCCATGAGTTCGCCGATCTGACCGCTACGGATCTCCACCAGATGGTCGGCCGGGCAGGCCGACGGGGCAAGGACAACATCGGATTCGCCCTGGTGATTCCCGGGAGATACCAGGATCCGCAGCTCATTTATGAGCTCCAGGATGCCTCGCCCGATCCCCTCCGAAGCCAGATATGCATCAATTTTTCCATGACCCTCAATCTGCTCCTCTCGCAGACGCCTCTTGAGGTCAAGGACCTGTTGGATCGTTCCTTTGCCGCCTATCAGGAGCGGCATGCGGGAGGCCCCGGGAGGAAGCAGCGGGATGAGATGCTGAAGGAAGTGGCCAGCCTCCTCCCGGAAGCCCGGTGCGATACATCCGATCCCTTTGCAATCATGGAGAACATCCGGACCCGCTCAGATCTGGAGAAGATTATCCGGAAATCGGCCAGGCGCCGGGTCTATGACGGCATGATCCGGGCCTACAAGGATCTCCTGATCCCGGGAACGCTCTTTCTCCATAAAAACGGCAATATCTATGTGGCGTTTAAGACCTATTACGTCCAGGGGAGGTCTGTCTGTGCAGCTCACAACATCCAGTGGCACCAGGCCAGGTCCAAACGCCGGATAAAGCTGCGGCGGGTGGATCTGCGACAGATCCAGGCGGTATATGATCATGTGGTGGACCTCCCCGACGACTATTCGTGGGAAACCCTGGACTCCATATTCAAGGGCATTCGCCTTGATGCCTTAAGACCGGTGGAGATCCAGGATGCG
Organism: Deltaproteobacteria bacterium; assembly: GCA_021159525.1. Classification (GTDB taxonomy): domain Bacteria; phylum Desulfobacterota; class DSM-4660; order Desulfatiglandales; family Desulfatiglandaceae; genus AUK324. The sequence goes on from JAGHEC010000122.1 coordinate 11,626, forward strand.
GGCCAGGCAGATGAGGGCCGGGTAATGCGAAATGCCAGGGAATCTCTGGCCGGCATGCCCTGCGAGGGATGCCCCCATTTCAGGCTCTGTCACCGGCTCCGAAAGGGGAGGCTGAATCACCTGCTGAGGCAGTTCATTGCATCCGTGGAACAGGCCGAAATCTCCCGGGGCGGGCTGTGGCTCAGCTTCAAGCGCCATCTTCGCTTCCTGAAAGAGACGGGTTTTGTGGATGAGATGGACCGTTTGACCGCGGACGGCCGATGGGCCTGCAACCTGAGGCTGGACCAGCCGCTCCTGATCGCCGAGGCCATTCGAAAGGGCGCGTTTAGCAACATATCCCCTCCCGAACTGGCGGGCGGCCTGGCCCCCTTTGTTTGGGATAGGGCCCAGGAGATAGAACTGAGGACCGGGGGTATTCCGGATCTCGAGGGGATTGAAACCATCTGTTACCGGGTGATGGACGCTATCGAAGAGATACGGGCCCTCAAGGAAAAACGGGGGTTTCAGAACCCTCCCATCATGTTCTGGCCTGCCGCAGCCCTGTTTATGTGGGCAAAGGGCGTGCCGTGGAAAGAACTGCTCCGTTTTGTGGCCGTGGACGAAGGGGACATGGCCTCCCTCATCATGCGTACCGCGGACCATCTCCGGCAGGTGGCGGACCTCAAAAAGACCCATCCGCGCCTGGCAACCGTGGCTGCAGAGGCAATCGACCTAATCATGAGAGAACCGGTATACATCCTGTGACCATATGTCTTATTGTAGTTGTGCGGGATTTTGCCCCGGATCTTTGAGATCGTGTATTTCCGGGTAACAGCTCAATAAATAGGGGCAGAAGGGTGTTTCTGCCGCGACTGCCGGGAGGGCGCCGTCTCTTCTTCGCTCGCTTCGCTCGACTCAGGCCCCACCCTTCGGGCGGGTCCCCGGTTTGTCCTCGCTTTGCTCGGACTCCCCACCCTTCGGGCGGGTCCCCGGTTTCGTGACTTATCAGTGGGGGAAGCCGCAGCTCGACGAATGCGGGAATGCCAAAGGCGCAAGCCTGCCCGCCATTGCCTTGTTACCCATGTTACTTCCTTCTGCCATCGCAGATCCACGGGACGAAAGTCTTGGCAAGAACGCTCAATTGGCCTTGGCAGGCGGGTGTCCCCCCCAGATAAGTC
>JAGHEC010000257.1 GCA_021159525.1 Deltaproteobacteria bacterium
CTACTGCCCGGATGTCCGGATTGCCTGTAATGCTCCTGACGCTCCTTGCTGCCGTACCAAGATCAACCGCTTGCGAGAGATTCCCGATGCGACCCAGGCCCACCCCTTCGGTTCCGGCAATGGGCTGCAATATCTCGACATCCGTCAATCCCAAAAGACCGGCCAGGATATCGTTGATGCCTCCAGGCGCAGAATCCAGATTCGTATGAGCAGCCACAACCGCAATTCCCCGCCTGACCGCCTCGTTGATGACATTTCCTGGGTAGCTGTCGGCCTGAAGTCGTGTCAAGGGCTTGAAGATGAGCGGGTGATGGGTGAAGAGGAGCTGTGCACGGGCCTTTGAAGCGGCCATGAGGGCCTCGGGGGTGGGATCCAGGGATGCAAAGATCTTTTGGATCGGTTGGGACGGGGACCCCACCTGAAGACCGGGATTATCCCATGATTCGGCCCATTGGGCCGGGGCTATGCTTTCCAGCACAGCCAAAAAATCACTCAATGTAAGCCCCATGCCAAAAGCGTTCCCCTGTCCAGCAGATCCCCCGCCTGAACACAAGACCTGTGCGGTTTTTGTCTCGCAATCATCTCGGGTTTAAAAGCCCGTTCAGCCCGCCGTGGTTTTCCCTGATCCCAGGCAGCGACAAGGATCCATTCCCCAAAAAACCGAAAGGGCGCATCCATAAAGAATACGCCCTTTGCCGCACGGTCCCTTCCAGGGTGTGGGAAATGGGTTGATTAATGTCATAATTCTCAAAGTATATTCAGCTGATACGTTGCGGAGCCGTATCATCTCTCCGCCGGTAAAATGGTGGGCCCACCTGGTCTCGAACCAGGGACCTACCGGTTATGAGCCGGTGGCTCTGCCAACTGAGCTATGGGCCCGTATTGCAATCATGCCGAATAGGATGAGCATCCTGTAAAAATTTGTCAAGGGAAAATATCCCTGTGCAGGCGGTTTCTGCTTGACTTCTTCCAAAGATCGGGTATCATGTTATGCATCATATATGACCTGCCCCAGTGGACAGGCCGGTTTCGCTCTGAAGGGAAGATCCATTTGCTAAAGTGGCAGCCTGGAGTCTGGAACCATGAGAATTCTTTGAAAGGAGGGTGTCACAATGGCGAATGGAACAGTAAAGTGGTTCAGCGACCAAAAGGGTTTTGGATTTATCGAGCAACAAGATGGGCCGGATGTGTTTGTCCATCATTCGGCGATCAATGCGTCCGGTTTCAAGTCCCTTAATGAGGGTGACCGCGTTACCTTTGATGTAGAGCAGGGCAAAAAGGGACCGGCCGCGGCAAATGTCACGGTAGTATAGCCCGGAAATCAGGTTTAACCAATAGAGGCGTCTCATCCGGAAGGGTGAGGCGCCTCTTTTTTTGAGCCTTCTTTGGAACAGAACCTCCGGCAGCGGCAACGCCCCTGCCCGGGGGTATGGACTTATGTGTAATGGAAAGGCATAATAGATTGGATCTCCTGAAGACCCTAATGCGAGAGGGTTATGAAATCATCGCTTCTCTTCATTTCAATCTGCCTGATTATTGTGGCCGTCACCCTGAAAGAGACACGAATGCAACGACCTTCGGAGGGGTTCAAGGACGGATGTCTTTTTTGCCATAAGGAGATGACAGATCCGGACCCGTCGCACCCTGTTTCGGCCTTTGGATGCGCCATATGTCACCTCGGGAATCCGTATTCAGGAGATCTTCAAAGGGCCCATTCCAGCATGGTGCGCAATCCGGGCGATCTTCGCGTGGTGGACAAAACCTGCGGACAATCCCGATGCCACCCAGACCTGGCCCATCGGGTAAAAAAGAGCGTCATGGCCACGAACAAGGGCATGCTGCGGATCATTCAGGAACAGTGGATCGAAAGGGTCAATGCGGGCGACACCTCGCCGTGTGCAGGGAATCTTCGGGTAAGCGACCTGTACGAAAAATCGGCCCCGAAAAACATCGCTGTTGACCATTATCGCAAGATGTGCGGCGGGTGCCATCTGTGGAAGCCGAGGGGCGCCGGGACCGGCGAAATCGCCAGGCGGGGGGGAGGATGCAGCGACTGTCACGTGCTCGATGAAGAGAACAGCAAAGATCCGGATTCGCCCGTAAGGAGCCACCCGGTCATCACAACCCGGATCCCCTCTGATAATTGCGTCAAATGCCACAACCGATCCGCCAGGATCGGGCTTTCCTATTTCGGGATGTTTGAATCGGCCGGATACGGGACCCCCTACGAGGAATGCGGCCTGAGCAAACGGAGACTCTCCGGAAACCGCTTTTTCTTGAATCTTCAAGCAGATGTCCATTTCAAACAGGCCGGGATGGAATGTATCGACTGTCATACGGCCACCGGCCTCATGGGGGATGGGAAGGCCTATGACAATCTGAGAGACCAGTTGGACATCACGTGTAAGGACTGCCATTCCCCCGCCTTTTCCCGGGTGGAGACAGAAGAGGCCCTGGCCCGGCGATTAGCCCTCCTCAACAGGCAGGTGCCCGGGGTCCTCGGGAAATCGGTGGGCCTTACCAGGAAAGGGACCCCCCTGTACAACCTGCATCAAGAAGACAAAGGGATCATCTTCTACCGCAAGATGGACGGCGCCCCCATTGAGATAAAGACCTCCCTGGAACACAGAGACCATCACCGCATGAAGGGCCACGAACGCCTCTCCTGCCAGGCCTGTCACGCGGCCTGGATCCCCCAGTGTTACGGATGTCACCTTACCTGCCGGAAGACAGGCCGGCAAAGAGACTGGCTCACAGGCGCCGATTCGCCCGGCAGATGGAAAGAGGCACGCTCCTATCTCCGTTTTTCACGCCCGGCCCTGGGAATCCGGGATAACAAGGACATCTATCCCCTCTCGCCGTGTCAGATGTTCATTTCCCTCTTTGATGAATCCGATGGGTTTCAAAAAGATCGATCCTTCCGAGTCATGAACCTGTCGGCATTCGATCCCCATACCACGGCGGCCAGGTCCAGGTCCTGCGTGGAATGCCATCAAGACCCGAAGGTCTTGGGACTGGGCGAGGGGATCCTGTATCAGAAGGCCGGGAAATGGGTATTCAGGCCCACCTACGATCCGATTGCTTCCGGTCTAAGCCTTTCCCATCCCCTGGACGGGTATGCAGGTCTGGACGGCCAACCTTTTCAGACCGGCTATCGGGAAAAGGTTCGGCCGTTCAACAGGGATGAGATTGACCGGATCCTCGGAGTGGGCACGTGTCTGGGGTGTCACTCAGGGTATGATGATCCCATCTACCGCGATTTTCAGGCATCCCGGAGAAAGTTTCAGGAGGGGGCAGGACTCCCATGTCTGGACTAACAGGCCTCACCTGGATGACTTCCGTGAAGACGGGGCTTCTCCGACTGGCAAGAGGGACGGGGGTCCTCCTTATCTGTCTGTACTGCCCCCATCAACCCCTGGCCTCGGAGACCGTCAACCATGCTGATTGTCTCCACTGCCACGAGGGAATTGAGTCCATCAACGACAATCACCGGTTTCCATGCGCCCACTGTCACCTGCCGCCCGGGGAAAGACAGGCTAATATCTTGACGGATCATGAAAAAATCGTGCGCAATCCCTCTGGGCCTCAACAGGCGGAGGCCTTTTGCGGACCGTGTCACAAGACCGAGATCGAGAAGGTTCGCACCTCCCTCCATTCCACAATGGCAGGGGTCATTAACCAAACCCGCTTCCTCTGGGGGGCCCAGGACCGACCAGGCCCGGCCCTTTACGGGCTCAGCGGGGGCCTCATGCCTTTGCCCGAAGCGGGGCCGGAAATTTACCCACAAAGTACGGCCGTGCTGGTGGATGATTTCCTGAGAAGGCGATGCCTCAGGTGCCACATCCATACAAAAGGTCCGGCAGGCCCGGGCATCTACAGGGCAACCGGGTGCGCGGCCTGTCACGTGCTTTACGATGACGACGGCCTATACAAGGGGAAGGATGCGGCCATAGACCGGTCCAAACCAGGATATCCGGCCTTGCATACCTTTACCGCGGCCATTCCCAACGCCCAGTGCCTCCACTGCCACAACCACAACCATGTGGGCGCGGATTATGAGGGTCTCTTTGAGCATGATTATCACGATGCCTTTCGCTCGCCCCTGATGGACGGCAAACCCCCGGCAATCCGCTACGGTCTGGATCACCACCGCCTGGTTAGGGACGTGCATGGGGAAAAGGGTCTCTGGTGCATCGACTGCCACACGCGGGATCATGTCATGGGTGACGGGCATGTTTACAGTTTCCAGATGGAGGTTCCCAAACGGCCGTGCACAGACTGTCACGGCGGATTTAATGAAAAAGGCCCGGACAAAACGCATCCCTCTATCCGGAAAGGGGCAGATGGTCTCATTTTCCTTTCAAAAAATCACGGCAGGCAACACCGACTTCCCCTATTCCGGTCCGAGGGGACCGGCCACCAAGTAGAGGCCCACGCCCGGGTGAGGTGCAGCGCCTGCCACGCCCAGTGGTCGTTTCAGGACTATGGGATGAGCGTCATGCGCGAAGACCGGATTCATGACTACAAGTGGCTGAACCTGACCATGCAGGGCGACCCTTGGCTTCAGGAACAATTGAAGGCCTGCGCCAAGAGTCCGGACACGGCCTATCCCATGTCCACTGATTATCTATCCGGCCGTAAAAGGCAAGGAATCTGGTCCGTGGGATGGCGCTTCAGACGATGGGAACTGATGCCCCTGGGCATGGATCAGGCAGATAAATATGCCATACTGCGTCCGCTTTACCAGTACCTTGTCACCTATGTGGATCGGGGCGGCAATGTGGTTTTGGACAGCGCAGTCCCCGAACGGGGGGACGGGTCCGGCAGGGGATGGGCCTTTATGCCTTATGTGCCCCATACCACGGCCCCCTTCGGCCGGGCCTGTGTTTCATGTCACATGAACCCCGCATCGGCTGGTCAGGGGATCCAGGATGAATTGACCTGCGATACCGCCCTCACCGTCCCCTCGCCGCCCGCCATCCCCGGCCTCCGCCTCCTGAAACCCCAAGAGGCCGGGCGTCTCCTCCTCCCACCCCGCCGATGGCATCGGGAGAGGCTCAAGGCCTTGCGCTGAGGACGCGTCTACAGCTCCCTCATGGGCGAGAACAGTGTAATCATGAGGCCCAGGAGTGAGAACAATCCTGAAACGACAAAGAGCATGTCCAGGCCCAGGTAATGGGCAACCCACCCGGATACAACGGCGCCGGTGATGAATCCGCTGTCATAGATCCCCGTGAACAAGGCCATAACCGCCGGTTTTTCCCTGAAAGAGCCATGGGAGCCGGCCAGGGCGTTGTGCGTGGCAAAGAGAAGCCCCATGCCGGCCCCGAACATCACCGCAGCGACCACAAAAAGGGGCGAGGCAATGACGCTCGGGACCAGGAGGATGCCCAGAGAGAAAAAAGGGTATGAGAAACAGGCCAGACACCTTTGGCCGTACCGATCCAAAAGTCTCGCCAGGGTCAGGAGCACCGTAATGGCCGCCAGATATGCAAAAAAGAAAAATGGCCCGGCCGGGCCTTCATGTTTGGCTGCAATAAGGGCCAGAAAGTTGGTGAGGGTGGCCTGGGAGTGGGCGAAGATGAAGGTGGAGGAAAGGAGGCAGATGAAGGGTTTGTTTTTCAGGAGCGCGAGATGCCCGGTCCCGGCCTTTTGCCCTTTACTGAGAGCCCCCCCCCGGCCCGACCGAAGCCCTGTTAAGGCCGAGATCCAGCCCAGGACAACCGAGCCCACGGCCGCGGCGTACAGCCCTGCAAAGCCATGTCGGCTGATCAGGGCC
>JAGHEC010000161.1 GCA_021159525.1 Deltaproteobacteria bacterium
ATCCACGGGACGAAAGTCTTGGCAAGAACGCTCAATTGGCCTTGGCAGGCGGGTGTCCCCCGCAGATAAGTCACTCAAGAGACCAGCCCGGAGGCCCGGAGCGGAAGAAAAATTCTTCTGCCCCGGCCGTAGGTTCGCAGTTATCCCCCTAAATATTGAGGTGATACGTTGCCTACCCATGCCTCCGGTTAAATTGAGAGCCGTTGTTCAAATGTTTCGCTATCGCGGCCTCGCATACCAGCGTACATGCCATGAAGATCCATGGACATGAGGATGGCATCCTCACGGGTGTCGGTATAATATCCCGGCCTGCGGCCTACTTCCCTGAACCCCGTTTTTCGGTAAAGGGACCTGGCCGGCAGATTGGAAGGCCGTACATCCAGCCATGCTGTTTCTGCATTTGCGTCGATCCCCACCTCCAGCATCCGATGCAGGAGACGACGGCCCAGGCCCCTTCTTCGATAGGTCTCGTGCACGGCAATATTCAGTAAATGGACCTCGCCTGCAAACATCCAGAAAACAATGTAGCCTGCCAAGACATTATCGAGCACTGCAACCCAAAAATGAGAGAGTTCTTTCCCAATCTCACCGGAAAAACTGCGCACATCCCACGGCGAAGGAAAGGAACTTTGTTCTATAGAGAGAATATCCTCCTGGAATCCGGCAAAATTATCTTTCGTGACCGCGAAAAGTTGGATCATGCGCTCTCGAGCAGTTTGCTGGCCAGTGTGATGCTTCGCTTTCCTGCCTGCTGGGCCTTCTCACCCAGCTCAGTCAAGGTCAGCCGATCTCTATCGCTGCTAACGGCAATCACCATCGGCAGATTAACGCCGGTCAAGACCTCGACCTTCTCATCATTCAGAAAGGAAAGGCTCAGGTTGGAAGGCGTTCCCCCGAACATATCGGTCAAGACCAGCACCCCATCCCCCTGGTTGAGTGCATCTATTTTTCTGGATATGTCCGCGAGGATCTCTTTGCTCTCTGTGGTCTGCGTGATGGAAATATAATCGGCTGCTTCCAGCCGTCCTACAATCAGTTCGGCTGCACTTAGAAATTCCTTTCCCAGGTTGCAGTGCGAAATAATGAGCAATCCGATCATTGTGCGAATATGAACCTCGGGGGTTGGCCGGTTGTTATGGGGATGTCCATTGGGCCGTCCAACATCGAGCTACATCTCCTCATCTGATTGAATGATGGTTTGATACAAATCCTCTTGTGTTTCGGCCTGCATCAGTTCTTTTCTGAAAGAGCTTTTCTTCAGCATCTTTGCGATGCGGGTCAACACCTGCAGGTGCACGCCGGAAGAGTTCTCCGGCGCCAGAAGGAGGAAGAAAAGGTAGGCGGGCTGGCCGTCCATGGAGTCAAAGTCAAGGCCCTTTTTGCTTCTCCCGAAAGATACAATGGGCTGCTTTACACTGCTCAACTTGCCATGAGGGATGGCTACCCCCTCGCCGATCCCGGTGCTGCCGAGATGTTCCCGTTCGATCAGGACCTTGACGAGCATTCCCTTGTCAATATATGGGTGCTGTCTGGTAATCACCTCAGCCAGTTCGCTCAGCACCCCTTTCTTGTCCTTTGCCTTCAGGTCCGGTATAATTTTATCTATGGTAATGATTTCAGAGAGTTTCATAATAAAAACAATCTCGCCCGGTGGTGATTCGTCCGTATTACATGCCTCATGCGGACGCGATGAGCCCCCCACCTGCTCACCCATTTCTGGTAAATTGCCAAATCCCAGGCCCGGACAAACCACAACCCCAAACGAACCATAAGACGGGTTTATCCACGGTCTCCATCTTCATTTACGCTGTTGTGCCGGCGCTTACATCTGAATTCTTCATCTCCAAATGGCCGCCTCGCCCATAGGGGCCCGAATATCCGCCTTCTAAGTTTCGGGTTCAATCAATCCCAGGTTGCCGTCGCTCCGTTTATACATCACATTGATTTCCCTTGATTTGGCATTTCTGAATACCAGAAAATCCTGTTTCATTAGACTGAGCTGCATGGCCGCCTCTTCCGGATCCATGGGCTTGGCAACCATCTTTTCCACCTCAATGACGGGCTCCTCAGGGCTCAGCGCCCCCGCCTCTACAGACTCATCGGTCAGCGACTCTGATTCGGCCTTGCCGCTTTCCTGTCTGTGGTCCCGGATCTTGGATAGATGCTTCTTGACCCGGTTTTCGATCTTGTCCATCACCTGGTCAATGGCCGAATACATATCCCCGGTTTCTTCCACTGCCTTTATCGGCGTTCCATTCAGGCTGAGGGTTACATCTGCTATATGTCGAAATTTCTCCACAGTCAACACAATATGGGCTTCCAGGGGGACATCTATATATTTCCTGATTTTGGATACTTTCTCTTCGGCGTAGGCCCGCAGACTTTCAATAGGTTCCGTGTGCCTGAATGTCACGGTAATTTCCATATGACTTCCTCCGGATTAAGGGTGAAACAATAAATCGTGTCCTTTCAAACACCCCTGAGGGACAGGTCCCGTTCTGACGCTGCAATATGCGGTACAATAAAGGGAACACGCCCGCGTTTCAGAAAACCGTCTCCCTCCGCAGCGTCATGGCCAAGGCCTCTGTTTGAAGGGGATTTCCCTTCGCTTTCTGGATGGTAGAATGCCCATGGACTCCCGATACTTGGCAATGGTCCTCCGCGCAACGCTAATGTTAAGTCCCTTCATTATCTTTTCAATCTCTTTATCACTGTAGGGTCGGGTTTTATCTTCGTTTTTAATGAGTTTCCGGATCTGTTCCTTCACGCTTTCCGAGGCGAGGGCCTCTCCGTCAATCCTGCTGATGGAGCTGTTAAAAAAGAATTTTAATTCGAACAGGCCCTGGGGCGTATAAACATATTTGTTGGTGGTAACCCGGCTTACCGTGGACTCGTGCATCTCAATGTCTTCCGCCACATTGCGGAGGACGAGGGGTTTGAGATAGGCAATCCCCTTGTCAAGGAACTCTTTCTGAAAGCGGACGATGCTCTGGGTCACGCGATAGAGGGTCCGCTGACGCTGATGAATGCTTTTGATCAACCACGCTGCAGACCGCATTTTTTCCTGGATATAGGCCTTCGTGTTTTCTGATATGGGGATCTTGTCCTGAAGGATCTGTCTGTAATATCCATTGATCCTCAGCTTGGGCAATCCGTCTTCATTTTGTACGATTTCATAGTCGTCGCCAACCTTGAACACATAAATATCGGGAGTGATATAGATGGTTTCTTCAGTAGAATAAAGCCTGCCGGGGCGGGGATCCAGGGTCTGAATCACAGACACTGCGGAAAGCACGTCCTGAAGAGGGCAGGACAGGGCGCTTGCAATCCTGTCATAATTTCTGTTTTCCAGGTCCTTCATGTGATGCAGGATGATGTTTTCGACGATGGTCCCCTCAAGCTTGTGAAATCTGGCCTGAATCAGGAGACATTCCTGGATGTCCCGGGCCGCTGTGCCCACAGGATCGAAATTCTGGATCAGGCGAAGCGTGTCCATCACCTTGTCCACAGAATAGCCTGTTGCTTTTGAGAGCTCTTCCAGGGAGATATCCAGGTAGCCGTCTTCATTAAGATTCCCGATGATGTGAATGCCGATCTTCTTTTGATCGGCGTCAAGGCTGCTCATATTGAGCTGCCAGGTCAGGTGTTCCGAAAAACTGGGCTTGGTATCGGTGATATTTTCAAAGCTGGGGATGTCTCTTTCCTCATAATGGGTTTCAGCCCAACCGGTATTGTATTCCGTAATATAGGCCTCCCAGTCCACATCATCCCGTACCCGTTCCTCTACGGTTACCTCCGGGATCTCGCCGGTTTCCCCGGGCGGTTCCTCTTTGCCGTCGTTTTTTTCGTCGTCCGGCTCGGATTCCTCCGGGGATATCTCTTCCAGAACCGGGTTTTCTTGCATCTCCTGGGAAATGGTCTCCAAAAGTTCGAGCCTGGAGAGTTGAAGCAGCTTAATGGCCTGCTGCAACTGGGGGGTCATTACAAGCTGCTGGGCGAGGCCCAGTGATTGTCTTAATTCTAACGCCATAACGAATTTACAAGTTAAAATTGTCTCCCAAATAAACGCTGCGGGCGATGACGCTTTTTACGATCGTGTCAGGCGAACCCTGTTCAATGATCTTGCCCTCGTTGATAATATAGGCTGTGTCACAGACGCTGAGTGTTTCCCGGACGTTATGGTCTGATATGATAATCCCGAGGCCGCGCGTTTTCAATTGTCTGATGATCTGCTGGATGTCATTAATGGCCAAGGGATCAATCCCTGCAAAAGGTTCGTCCAGCAACATAAACCGGGGATTGGTAATGAGGGCCCGCGATATTTCCAGCCGGCGACGTTCGCCGCCGGAAAGGGAGCTGGCCTTCTGCTTGGCCAGATGAGAAATGCCCAGTTCCCCAAGGGCCTTTTCAAGTCGGGATCGCTTTTCATAGGCCGGGATTTCCATCAGCTCCAGGATCGCCAGGAGATTCTGCTCTACGGTCAACTTCCGGAATACCGACGGTTCCTGGGCCAGATAGCTGATTCCTTTCCTGGCCCTGCGATACATGGGGTCCCGCGTAATGTCATCCCCGTCCAAAAACACCATCCCCTCGTCCGGACGGGCGAGCCCCACGATCATATAGAAAGTGGTTGTCTTGCCGGCGCCGTTCGGCCCCAGGAGACCCGCGATCTCCTGCCGCTCGACCATGATGGTGACGCCATCGACAACCCGCTTTCCGCCATAGATCTTTACCAGGCCCTGTGTCTGCAGCGTATCACCGGCCACGTCAGAGGCCCTGCCCCTCGTCCTTTGCGGGAAAGATTACGGCCTTCACCTTTTTATCGGATGAACTTTCTACGACGCTTCGATTCTCTCGCAGATAAAGGGTAATGCGATCGCCTTCCACTGAGTTGTCCTTCTGTCTTACTACGGGTGCCCCTGTCAGGACCAGCTTTTCATCCTCCTGGTAGTATACGGCCTTTTCACCGGTAGCGACTCCCCCGTCTGCGCGAACGATCTTGACATTTCCGGTCGCCACTATTCTGTCTACCCTGCCGGCCACGGACTCGCTCTCCTCTCGGGAAGGCAACTTAACGTAATAGACCACCATCTTGCGGCAATATACCGTGAAATCCTCCCTTTTGGCCTCCACGTCCCCTGCAAAGGTCACGATGCCGTTCTTGTCATCGGCCTCCAGTGTGTTGGATTGGATGATCATCGCATCCTGTTGGTCGAGCTGGGGCGCCGACTGGGTGGGGGGCGTGGCTCGGGCAGAGGCGGGTCCGGACAGGACCAGGAACATGGCGGTCCACCAAAGGATCATGCCGCATTTAAGGCTATTGTTCATGAGAATTCAGGTTTCCCTTCAGGGTGGTGGTGACGCTTGACATTATCTTGATGGTTTCGTTGGTCAGGTCTGCATAGAGGCCCCGTCCTTTTACGGAAAAAAAAGGTCCCCATATCTCCACCGGTTCTTCGGTGCTAAAAGATCCCAGGTTGTTTCCGATCAAAAGGTGCTCTGTTAAAATCCGATAACTGGAGCCGTAAAAGCCTGTTAAGTCCCCCCATAGCTCAATGGTATTGCCATCTTTAAAATATTTCCCCCGTTTCCCGGTCAGCCTGAAACCGGGTTTGCCCTCGGCATCCACCTTTAGTTCAAAGTCATGAAACTGGATGGTTTTTTTATCCTCCGAGAACTGAACTTCCCCCGCATCCAGTACCCATTTGACCTTTTCTTCCGGATCATCCTGGCAATAGTGTATGTCTTTGAGCTTGAGCCCCTCGCCCGAAACCATGTCCTTTAAGAGTGCGGTTGTCTTGACCAGATCTCTGCCGGATTTTGCCAGGTAAAAGGCAACCACCAGGAGGAACGCACCCAGCCCCAGAAGCGGCCAATGTCTTTTGAGAAGCATTTTCATAAACACATTAAATTATTATATCAACCCCCGCTTACGTGTGTAAAGCCGTTTTTGGGCCATTTGCCCTGGCATTTCAGGATCCATTCGCAGACTTCCCTTACCGCGGCGTGTCCCCCTCTCGAACGGGTTACCAGCTCAGCTTTGTCGCGTACCTCTTCGGCTGCATCGGCAACCGCGATGGAAAGGCCTGTTTCCATAAACATGGAGAGATCCGGAAGGTCGTCCCCGATAGCCGCCGCCTCCTCTCTGACAATCCCTTTTTCCCGGAGAATTTGCCGGCACAGCGCACCTTTATCCCCGCTTCCCTGATAAATGTCCGCAATCCCGAGTTCCCTGGCTCGTTGGGCCACGGCGGCCGAGGCCCGTCCGGTAAGGATCACCACCTGGATGCCCGCGGACAAGAGCATCTTCAATCCCAGGCCGTCTTTTACATGAAAGGAGGTGCTCTCTTTCCCTTTTTCATCGAGGGTGATGCGACCGTCTGTCAAGACGCCGTCCACATCCACAAAGAGCAATCTGATTTTTTCCATCCGTTTCATTACAGGTCTCAGGGCCGTGGCGCCCGTGCTGTGCCCTCGGGTCGGGAGCGCACCAGAGCATGGATCTGCCGGAGCATGCACAGCAGCGGCTCCACATCGGAAATGGGCAGGGAATTGGGCCCGTCGCACAGGGCCCTGTCCGGATCCGGGTGGACCTCCATAAAGACCCCGTCGGCCCCCGCAGCCACCGCAGCCCTTGAAAGAGCGGCCACAAACTCCCTCTGACCGCCTGAGCATGTCCCCTGCCCGCCGGGAAGCTGCACACTGTGAGTTGCGTCGAATACCACAGGGAATCCGAACCCCTTCAGAATGGCGATAGACCTCATGTCCACCACGAGGTTGTTATATCCGAAAGAGGCCCCCCTTTCGGTAACGAGGATCCGCTGGTTTCCGGCGGAAACCGCCTTCCCGATGACAGGCCCCATGTCAT
>JAGHEC010000269.1 GCA_021159525.1 Deltaproteobacteria bacterium
ACCGTATACAGCTCGTGGGGACGGCAGCAGGGCGTTGGAATTCGTTCTGTCCCAGCCCCAAGGATAAACTCTCATAAGACGGTAGTCCTTTGCCGCCTTTCCATAAAGACTATCACGAGTCAGGGGGCGGTCGCCGAGCGTTACGTATGCATTTTGTTGTCCCGTCATGGAGGGGAGGCAGTGACCCCCATAGCGCGGGCGGGAAAAACCGAATACAGCCCGGGGGCGGGACAAAAACCGTATACAGCTCCCGGGAGACGTTATGGGCCTGGATGCCCCTATGCCGCTTTTATTGAATCACCCTCTTCCCCCGTGCCTGATGGAAGGCGTCCTATAGCAGTGACGCCCGCCTTGACCTTTTGCCGAACCCGAACGGCGATGCGACTTTCGCTGGGGAGATACACCTCCAGACGGGAACCGAAACGGATCAGCCCGAACCTCTGCCCCCTGACCACGACATCCCCCTTTTGGATCCAGCACGCAATCCGCCTGGCAATAAAGCCCGCAATCTGAACAAAGGCGATTCGCTCCCCGCCCTTCGCGGTCAGGGTTATCACGTTATTTTCGTTCTCTGTTGAGGCCTTATCCAAATTGGCAGAAAAAAACTTGCCGGGATGATAGGCAATGCGCTCGATCATGCCGCCGATGGGAACCCGGTTGACATGCACATTAAAAATAGACATGAAGATACTGACCTTAACCGCTGACTTGCCGATGGGGTTGTCGTCCCCATCGAGACGGCGGACTTCCAGAACCGTGCCGTCCGCAGGCGTGAGCACAACCCCTTCCTCATCCGTCTCATATCTTCGGTCAGGGTCCCTGAAGAAGAAAATGATAAACAGGGCAATCACCCCAAGGGGAATCGCGACACAGGCAAAACCCAAACAGGCAAAGAGGATGGCAAATCCGCTGCTGACAACAATAAAAGGAATGCCTTCCTTTGCCACCGGCCATGTATTGTTGATGCGTGATGTGTCCAACTTAAAGTGTGACGACCTTTGCTTTTCGTTTCAGACTGGCGGTTTCATAGGGAGCCAGACCCGTGACTGGGCAACGGGAGAAACGCGCCGATGGTCACGGACTTTATCTTATTAAAAAGAGCCGTGTCAATCCTTTCCGCCACGATCCCGGCATCCAGGAGACCCCAGAGGGGGATCTTGCGTTACAGCCTCCGGTTGCCGGCCGTCCCAAGCAGAAGGCTTTGCCGTTTCAAACGGCGAGGGATTTCATATGCCGGCATAGGGATTGGGTCGGATATCAGGCGGGCGGAGATAGACCGGATTGAGGAGATGGGGGTCATCCGTATCGCCCGCAAGGTGTCTTTCAAGCGCCAGGGCCCCTACTGTGGAGGCCCTCAGGTGCCAGGCATGGAGCGGAGCCAGCAGGGCCTGTTCACCCATCAGACCCCTCAATTGCGCTCCCTGATTCGGATAATCATTCCCCACAAACAGGGCAGAGCCCGGAAACAGGCGCGGGATGTTGCTGAATTGGACCCAGCTATCTTCCTGTTCCCTCTGCAAACGCCCTTCAGCCCCCCAGACGAATCGGGCCATGAAGACTTCATTTTTCCTGGAATAAAGAAGAGGGACCACAGGGACATCCAGATTGGGCGCCTGCATTGCCATGGCCTCCAGACTCGATACCCCGATAATGGGAACGCCAAGGGCATGACACAACCCCTTGGCAAGCGAGATTCCGATGCGCAAGCCCGTAAAGCTGCCAGGCCCTGTCGCGACCGCAATGCAGACAGCGTCCTGGATATTTCGACCGGATGATGTCAGGAGGAAATCAAGAGTCGGCAAGAGCCTCCCGAAATGTCCCCTTTCTTCGGACATAAGATGCTCCGCCACAATGGCCCCTTTCAGAGAAACAAGGGCGAGGGAAAACTGCAGGGTAGATGTGTTGATGGCCAGGATCATGGCAACCTTGCGATCTATCCGAAAATGCGCCGGATATCGTTATAGACCACGGCCGCCATCAACAGGACCAGGAAAAATATCCCGATCTTCTGGAGCATCTCGCGTTTCTTGATGTGGAGAGGTCTTCCAATAACCAGCTCTATGAGGAGGAGAACAATGAACCCGCCATCCAGGACGGGGATCGGAAGTAGATTCAGAATGCCCAGATTGATGCTGATCACTGCAGTAAACGGGATCAGATGAACCCAGTTTTCCTGGGCCAACTGACCGGTCATCTGGCCAATCAGGATGGGTCCGCCCACCGTCTCGAACGGAATGACCCTCTGAATGAGTTTGACGATGGTCAGGAAGGTCAAGTCGATAATTTCCCACGTCTTCCTGAAACCCTCGGCAACAGCCCCCAGGGGCCCGGGATCCAGCTTTTCAAAGACGCCGGCCGCCACAATCCCGATCAAGGGCGAGCGGATCTCCTCCCCAAATATGTTGTGGGTAACAGTGATCTCGGGGACAACTGTAAGCATCATGGATGCATCCCCCCTTTTGACCACCACCTCAATGGGCTGCCCTCTATTTTCCTGGATAATCTCCTTGATCTGAGGCCAGTCCTCTGTCGGCTGGCCGTCCACGGACAGGATAACGTCCCCTTTTTGAAAACCGGCCTGGCTGGCCGGAGAATCCGCCTTTACCTCCCCGATTTCGGTGGTCATGACATGGATGCCTGCGACCATATAAAAGCTGCAGAAGATAAAAAGTGCCAAAAGCAGGTTGAATATGGGACCGGCGGCCACGATGGCGATGCGTTTGCCCACATGCTTGTTGCTGAAGGATTTTTCCTGATCCTCCGGGGAGAGGGGTTCCTCCTCTTCCTCCACATCTTCCCCCAGCATCTTGACATAGCCGCCCAGAGGCAGGGCCGAAATGAGATATTCTGTCTCTCCCACCTGTTTTCCCGCCAGCTTGGGCCCGAACCCGAGGGAAAATTTCAGGACCTTGACACCAAAGAATTTGGCAGCGAGAAAATGTCCCAGCTCGTGAAAAAATATCAAGACCCCAAGCACCACAATAAAGGGAAGGATATAATATAGGAAAAAATGAATGGATTGATCCATGTGCATGGGTTTTCTCCAGGCGCAGCCTGCTCAACTTCATGTGAATCGACGATTCAAGATCTCACTGGCCCTATCTCTCGCCCACCGGTCCGAGGCCATTACCGCCTCAATGCTCTCAACAGGCAACGGGACGTGGGCATGCATGGTCTCTTCTATCAGGTCCGGAATGTCCAAAAATCCGATGCGTCCCGCTAAAAAGGCATCCACGGCAATTTCGTTGGCGCCGTTTAATACCGCAGGCATACTCGCCCCTGCTGTCGCCGCATCCAGGGCCAGCTTGAGACATCTGAACCGGTTCAGGTCCGGGCTTTTAAAGCTGAGGGTTCCGACCTTTTTCAGGTCCAACGGGGCAAGAGCGTTGTCGAGATGTCGCGGATAGGACAGGGCATAGGCAATAGGGATGGTCATATCCGGAATTCCCATCTGAGCGATTACCGAACCGTCTTTGTATTCCACCATGGAGTGCACTATACTCTGAGGATGAATCAGTATATCAATCTGATCCATTTTCAGATCAAACAACCATTTTGCCTCGATGACTTCGAGACCCTTGTTCATCAGTGTAGCCGAATCAACAGTGATCTTTCGACCCATCTCCCAGTTGGGGTGTCTGAGGGCCTGGTCGGCCGTCACATACTCCATTTCCTCCAGGGGAATGTCCCTGAAAGGCCCACCCGAGGCGGTCAGGATAACCCGTTTCAGATCTTCCCTGGGATGCCCCCTCAGAGATTGCAGAACAGCGCTGTGTTCGCTGTCGATTGGCAGAATAGAGACCCCCCTCTTCCGGGCCTCGGCCATTACCAGGGCGCCTGCCATGACCATGGTTTCCTTGTTGGCCAGGGCCACATGCTTTCCTGCCCTGATGGCCTCGTAGGTGGGCAGAAGCCCTGCGGCTCCGGTCATGGCGGAAATCACCGTGTCAACATCCTCGCGGGTCGCCAGGCGTACAAATCCATCCATCCCGACAAGGATCTGCGGAGCATCTTCCTTGGGCAGGCGGGATGCCACTTGGGCGGCTACAGACGGTTCCAGCACAGCCACTGCCAAAGGCCGAAAGGAGGCTATCTGCTCCAAGAGCAACGCTGCGTTCCTGCCGGCCGAGAGGGCCACAATGGCATATTGATCGGGGTGGGCTCTGACAACCTCAAGGGTCCGGACACCGATGGACCCGGTAGCCCCCAGCAGGGCGATCTTTTTCATCATAATGCTCCGGGCAAAACAGGTTGCGAATAAAGATCCTGGAGACGATTTCTTTATATCTGATCACGGAGAGCCCGGTCTGTGACCCCGGTTACATGGCTTTTAGGGCATCCCGAGATCAAGACAGAGATAAATATACAAAACAGGGATGGCAAACAAAAGGCCGTCTATCCTGTCAAGCATCCCCCCATGGCCGGGGAGGATGCGCCCTGAATCCTTCACCCCCCGGTTTCGTTTCAACATGGATTCGGACAGGTCCCCTATCTGGGCCGCAGCCGACAGAAGCACCACCAAAATCAGGCCCTTCAGACTCAAAGCGCAGGGCCCGATCAACCGGATAAAGAGGGATCCGGCCGCAAGGCTGGCGACCCCTCCTGCAATGGCCCCCTCCCAGGTCTTGTTAGGACTTACCGCCTCATAAAGCTTGCGCCTTCCCATGGCTCTGCCCACATAAAATGCGGCCGTATCGCCGGCAAAAACCACGGTCAGCAAAAAAAATATCCAGGCAGGACCGTTCGGCCTCAGATGAATCAGCAGGAGAAGGGCCAGGGGAAGCGCTGCATACACAGGACCAAACAAGGCCTTGGCAAGCGTTTCAGAGGCCCCGGTCAGGGGATCCGTCAGCATGAGCCACGCGCTCGGCACAATGGCCCACAAGAGAATAATGACCGGCACAAACATAATCTGACGAAGGTATATGGCAACGAAGAGGAGACACGTGGCCAGCCCGATAAACCACATCACGGGTTTGGGAAGACGGGCGGAAACAATGGTGTAATATTCCATGAGTCCCAAGAGGGAAGCGGTGCAGATTACGCCGTAAAACAACCATCTCGGGCCGGGACCGATCAGAAAAATCAGTAAGGGTATAGCGATTATGGCCGTCAGCCATCGTTTTAGATGCATCGTCATCCATCGAAGCCAATGAGCAGCCCCCTATTTCCGAGACCCTGCCGACTAATCCACTCCCCCGAACCGCCTGTCGCGTTGCTGATAGTCCCGGATCGCCTTCAGGTACTCGTTTTTGTCAAAATCCGGCCACAGGGTGCGTGTAATGTAGATCTCGCTGTAGGAAATCTGCCACAATAGAAAGTTGCTGATCCGGCATTCACCGCTGGTTCGGATCAACAGATCAGGATCAGGCATGTCCGAGGTGTAGAGGGCGTCTGATATTATGTGCTCGGTTATTTGACCGGCAGCCATTTCCCCCCGTTCCACCCGGCCGGCGATCTTCACCACGGCATCTAGGATCTCCTGTCTCCCTCCGTAGCTAAGGGCCAGGGTCAGGGTCATATCGCGATTGGCAGAGGTCTTTTCGATGGTCTCCAAAAGGATATCCCGGGTCGCTCCGGGAAACCTCCACGTCCTCCCGATGGCCTTGAACCGGATGCCTTTTTCCTGCATTTCTCCAAGTTCGCTCTTCAGGAAGTGGTTGAGCAATTTCATCAGGCCCTGGACCTCGTGTGCTGGCCTCTTCCAGTTCTCTTCGGAAAAGCCATAGAGGGTGAGCCATCGGATGCCCAGTTCCCGGCTCACGGTCACGATCCGCCTGACCGTATTGACCCCCTGGCGGTGCCCCAGGATACGGTCGAGCCCCCTTTTTTGGGCCCACCGGCCATTTCCGTCCATAATAACGGCAACATGTTCAGGCAATCGTGTGGCGTCGATAGATGTCATGCTCTTTTGGTATCACCTCAACAATTAGGGGGATAACTGCGAACCTAGTGCCGGGGCAGAAGAATGTTTCTTCCGCTCCGGGCCTCCGGGCTGGTCTCTTGAGTGACTTATCTGCGGGGGACACCCGCCTGCCAAGGCCAATTGAGCGTTCTTGCCAAGACTTTCGTCCCGTGCATCTGCGATGGCAGAAGGAAGTAACATGGGTAACAAGGCAATCGCGGGCAGGCTTGCCCCTTTGGCATTCCCGACTTCGTCGAGCTGCGGCTTCCCCCACTGATAAGTCACAAAGAGACGGCGCCCTCCCGGCAGTCGCGTCAGAAAAACCCTCCTGCCCCTATTTATTGAGCTGTTACGATTATGGCTTGTTGCCCGCTGACGTTCATCTGAAAAAATGTCGTCAACTCATGAACTGGCTGCAATTGCGATTAGGCATTTTACCGCAGAGCAAATATAGGGCGCCTGGGCCTTGGGATCCGCTTGTCTTGATCTGCACAAGGCCATCCCCTGCTTACGTGCTTTTCTGCGTCCGCTTAAATTAACGACACCGGATGCAGAATACAACCCTCATCATACCCTGACTGGTTTCCATCCATAAATGGCCCTTTTTGTCCGCGCTCCGCTTGGACTCCCCACTCTCCGAGCGGGTCCCCGGTTTCCTTGATCTTGTAAAAAATGATTCATTCCTGGATTGGAAACTCGCTCGCGCCCAAAATCTATTTGTGGATGGGCACTTACTAAAATCCAAGGGCCAGTCCAACGTGACGGATGCAAAGGGAAACGAGATAGGCCGCCACCAGATTGAATGCAATGGAAAAACCGGCCCAGGCCCACGACGTCTCCCTCCGGATGCTGACAACCGTGGCAATGCAGGGAACATAGAGCATGGTGAATATAATGAGCGTAAAGGCCTGCAACGGGTTCCAGTGGGGATCGTTTTTCAGCCGCTGAGAAAGGGAACCCGTCTTTTCAGGATCCACCTCGCCCAGGGAATAGGCGGTCCCGAGGGTAGAAACCACCACCTCCTTGGCTGCAAAGCCCCCTACGAGGGCAATATTGGTCCTGTATTCAAATCCAAGGGGTCTGGTAATGGTCTCCAGGCCTTGCCCCATCCAGCCGGCAATGGTCCCCTTGAGGGCTGCCTGCTGCTCCACTTGTTTATGACGTTCGATCTGATCCTTAAACGCCACATACCGGGAAGCGGCCGTGCAAATCCGAGGATCCAGTTTTTCCGGAGCAGGCCTTCCGGATGCCAGCTCAGATGCTGCCAGGGCCAGCATTGTCAGATTATCATTTTGGCCGAGGCTGTCAGGGAGAGCCCCTTCGCCGCATACCGCTTCATCCAGGTCGGCAATATCCTTTTCGCTAAGGATCATCCCCTGGATTTCAGGAGACCGGAGAAAGGCCGCAGTCATCTCTTCGCGCTCTTTATTATATCGCGCCGCCTCCTCTTCCGACAGGCCCGGGAAAGTCATCATGGCCCACAACACAATCGAGAAGGCCAGGATAACGGTCCCCGCCTTTTTGATATATTGCCAGGTCCTTTCCCATGTGTGGATCACAAGCCCTTTCAGGGTGGGCGCCCGGTAAGGCGGGAGTTCCATGACAAAGGATGTCTTGGGACCCTTCAGTATGGTCGACCTGAGAAATTTGGCGGCAAAGAGGGCAAACAGCCATGAGAGAAGGGTCAGGACAAACATGATCCGGGCCTTGTCCCCGGTAAAAAAGGCCCCGATTAGCAAGGCATACACCGGAAGCTTTGCCCCGCAATTCATGAAAGGGATCACCAGGAGGGTGGCATACCGCTCCTTGCGGTCCCTCAGGACCCTGGTGGCCATTACCCCCGGGACTGCGCATCCGCCCGAGATGCCGCCGCTTACAATCATGGCGATAACCGAGTTGCCGTGAAGGCCAAACCAGCGCAGGACCCGGTCAAGCATGTAGGCGACACGGGCCATATACCCCGAATCTTCCATAATGGCAATGGCAAAAAACATGAACATGATGAGCGGCACAAATCCCAGGACCCCTCCAACCCCGCCGATTACTCCGGAGACAAGCAGGGATTGAAAGATGCCCTCCGGCACTATCGCCAGGACGATCCGGCTCAGGCCGTCAAAAAAACCCCCTAACCATTGAATGGGCAGCTCGCTGGCCCAAAAGGTGAATGAATACATGCCATAGAGCACAGCGATCATAATTGCAGGGCCGATGATCCGGTTGGTAAGGACCTTGTCGATCTTGTCCGACATATTGATGCGCGATTCGATCTTTCGTTTGACCGCCTTCTTAGCAATCCCCGCAATGTAGCCGTAGCGGTAATCGGCAATGATGGCCTCCGGCTCCTCCTCAAGCGTGCTCATGGTGTGTTTGTAGATATTGTCGCAGATGGTCCGTATTTTGGGACCCAGGATCGGGTCCCGCTTCAGCAGCCGGGTAATCTCCTTGTCCATTTCGAGGCACTTGAGGGCGCGCCACCAGGAAGGATACTTCCTGTCGTAGATCTCTGACTGTTCAATGAGCGCAGCTATCTCGGCAATGCCGTGGTCGATGTCCATACCGTAAGAAATGGGGGCGGGCTCCCACCGGGGTCTTTCCTCCGCAAGGGCGACCACCATATCGAGAAGCTCCTGGATCCCCTTGTTTGACCTGGCCACCATGGGCGCCACGGGCGCGCCCAACTGATTAGACAGGACTTCGGCGTCCACTATAATCCCTCTTGATTCCGCCAGATCCATCATGTTGAGGGCGATCACCAGGGGGACCCCCAACTCCTTGAACTGCACAGCCAGGTACAGGTGCCTTTCCAGGCTGGAGGCGTCCACAATATCCACCACCAGGTCCGGCCTTTCATTGATCACAAAGTTCCGGGCTACCAGCTCCTCCAGGGAATAGGCGGTAAGAGAATAGGTGCCCGGGAGGTCCACCACCTCGATTTCCCGCCCCTTGTGCACTACGGTCCCGTACTTCTTTTCCACGGTCACACCCGGATAATTGGCAATGTGCTGCCGCGCACCGGTAATGGCGTTAAAGACCGTGGTCTTTCCGGCATTGGGGTTGCCGGAAAGCGCAATAGTGATCTTCTTCCTCAATTCCTCAATCCCTCAATTCCTCAATCCCTCAGTTCCTCGATCCCTTAATTCGTTAATGCTTCCCTCTCCGGAACATCCACCTCCACAAAAATGCTGCTGGCCTCGTTGTTCCTGAGGGTTAGGACAAAGTCCCTCAGTTTGACCGCCACCGGATCCCTGAGAGGGGCCCGGCCCTGGATCTTGATCGCGGTTTCAGGCACCAGACCCATCTCCCTCAGTCTCCTTCCCATGTCTCCATTGGCGCTGACCTTCTTGATGACACCCCCCTGGTTGTCGGACATCTCCCTCATCTTGATGATTTTTTTCATAATACGTATCGATTGCTCCGTTAAATTACAGGCGCAAGGTGGAAGGCATAGGATGCGCCCGGCCATACGAAACCCCTCTTATGGAGTCGCAACACACACCGGCCCCTCACCACCAACCCCCCCAGGACA
>JAGHEC010000212.1 GCA_021159525.1 Deltaproteobacteria bacterium
ATCCTTCGGATGGGTCCCCGGTTTGTCCTCGCTTTGCTCGGACTCCCCATCCTTCGGATGGGTCCCCGGTTTCGTGACTTATCAGTGGGGGAAGCCGCAGCTCGACGAAGTCGAGAATGCCAAAGGGCCAAGCCTGCCCGCCATTGCCTTGTTACCCATGTTACCTCCTTCTGCCATCGCAGATCCACGGGACGAAAGTCTTGGCAAGAACGCTCAATTGGCGTTGGCAGGCGGGTGTCCCCCGCAGATACGTCACTGAAGAGACCAGCCCGAAGGCCCGGAGCGGAAGAAAAATCCTCCTCCCCCGGCGGTACGTTCACTGTGCTTCCCCTAAATATTGAGCTGTTACCGCCAAAGGTCTGAATCCCATGATATCGGTCGTGATTCCATCTTACCATTCCGGGCATACCATTTCAAAATGCCTTGATTCACTGGAAAAACAGTCTGTAAAAGATGATGTTGAAATTATCGTCGTGGACAGCTCGGATGACAGAACTCCGGAAATAGTTGCGGCGCGATATGCTCGCGTGCAATTGATTCGTCTTGGTGCAAAAGCCGATCCCGGAACCGCGAGAAACATCGGCGTTGGCAGGACAACCGGAGATCCGGTCGCATTTCTGGATGCGGATTGCGTCGCTCCACCCGACTGGCTGGATCGCATGGCAACGGCCCATCAGTCATCTTATGCTGCTGTCGGCGGCATTGTGAGAAACAGTCCGGACAGCGACACCGTGGTCGGCCGGGCCGGCTACATGGCGGAATTCCGAGATTTCCTGCCAGACAAAGGCAGGCAGGAAGTGGCCCATATACCGACGTGCAACATATCCTACAAGAAACGGATTCTTAAAGAATACGGGCTGTTCGACGGGAAATACTACCCGCAGGAAGACCTTCTCTTCAATTACCGCCTGTATCAGCGGGGCGAGAAGATATTATTGGACCCGGACATTCAGGTATGGCATCAACACAGGACCCGATTGGGCGAATTTTTCCTGCACCAGCATAGGGTCGGACAGGCAACGATACGGGTTTTAAGGGAGATTCCTCTGAAAGGATCAGGAATTGCAAAACGGCCGCTCCTGTCGGCTTGCCTGGCTCCCTTGATGGCGATGATCAAGTTCGCAGGGACCGTCAGGGCATTCTCAAAATGGGATTTGAAATTCATTGCAGAGCGTCCGATGGTGTTGCCGGTACTGGCTTTGGGGCTTATGGGGTGGGCTATCGGGTTTATGGAAACCGCGTGTCCCAACAAGACTGAATCGTAACAACTCAATAAATAGGGACAGAACGGTTTTTCTGATGCGACTGCCGGGAGGGCGGAAGAAAAATCCTCCTCCCCCGGTGGTACGGTCGGTGTTATCCCCCCAATTATTGAGCTGATGCGATTTTCTCATATCAGTGTATCAGGGAGATCTCAAGCCCCCGTGAACGGTTACAATAGCCGGAGGTGTTCTGTTCATGAAAAAAGGTATCTGCGGGGTTCTCTCTTTCCTGTGGCTGTGCGGGGCCGTGTCGTTCACAACCGCCGTCCATGCAGCCGGTCCCCATTATGCCATCAAATTCGCGACCGTGGCGCCTGAAGGTTCTGCCTGGATCCGCTGCATGAGGGACATTAACAGGACCCTCATGGAAAAAAGCGGGGGCCGGCTGGGGTTCCGGATCTATGCCGGGGGCATTGCCGGCGATGAATTGGACGTATTGAAAAAGATCCGGATCGGCCAGATCCACGCCGCTGCCTTTTCAGGCGTCGGGTTCGGGCAGATCCTCCCTATGGTCCGGGTCCTTGACCTGCCTTTTCTGTTCAGAACCGACAGCGAAACAGACCGGGTTCACAGGGACCTGCTCCCGTTTTTTACACGGGAATTCCGCAAAAAGGGATTTGAGCTTCTGGCATGGGCCGAGGTGGGAGAGGTCCATCTCATGTCCAAAAAACCCATCCGGACCATCCAGAACCTGGCTGGGCTCAAGGTCTGGACATGGACAGGCGATCCCATCGCCAGGGAAACCTTTACGGCCATGGGCGTCAATCCCATCCCCCTGGCCGTCACAGACGTCACCACCGCGCTCAATACCGGGATGATCGACACGGTCTATGCCCCTCCCTTAGGGGCACTGGCCCTCCAGTGGCATAACTATGTCCGTTATATCATGGGCCTCCCGCTTACCCATTCCACAGGCGCCATCCTGGTTTCGTCTTCATTCTTCAACAAGCTGCCGGAGGATCTGGCCCAATTGCTGAAGGTGGCAGTTTCAAAGGGCATGGCAGACCTTACAGTGCAGCTTCGAAGACAGACCCGGGAGGCGATTGAGATCATTCAGAAGGCCGGAGTATCGGTTATCCCGGCCCCGGAAGGGGAGGCCCTGGCCCGCTTTCTGGCCGTCCGCGAGGCAGTTGCCCGGAAACTGACCGGTAAAATCTATCCCCAACAACTGCTGAATCGCGTTTACCAGATACTCAAGGGGCCAGTGAGCCCCTGAGCAGCCGGCAACGCCATGCCCATTTTGAGATGCATAGACAATCTCCTCGCCAGGATTGAAGGGTGGCTGGTGGTTGTTATGCTCTGGCTGATGGTCATTCTCACCTTTGTCCAGGTGGCCCTGCGGAGCCTTTACGCCTATGGCCATTTCCACTGGGCCAACGCCATGTTGGGCCGCATGGACGGCTCCATGCCCTTTGTCAGCCTCCTTGTGTTGTGGCTGACCTTTCTGGGGGCCTCGCTCCTCACCAGAGACGGGAAACATATCCACATTGACATTTTTTCAAGCATCCTCCCCGAACGCTGGCTTCCGGCCCGTGAGGTCATCCTGGCCCTTGTAGCCCTGCTGATCTGCGCCATGATGCTCAAGGTCTGCGTCGATTACATCCGGATGGAGATGGCCTTTGGCAGTACGACCTTTTATGGTCTGCCGGGCTGGGCCGGGCAGATGATCCTGCCCGCGGGGTTCGGGCTCCTTTGTTTCCGTTTTCTGGTAAAGGTCGTTCACGAGGGCATCCGACTTGTAAGGGGCAGCCCATGATCCTGTTAATGGTCATTCTCCTGGTCCTTCTCATCCTCTTGGGTCTCCCCCTTTTCGCAGGGATCCTGGCCGCGGCCCTGATCGGTCTTCATGTAAGCGGGGTAGCGCCGGCCGCCATACCCATCGAGATCCTTCGCCTGGCCAATGCCCCCATTTTACTGGCAATCCCATTATTCACCTTTGCCGGATACCTCCTGTCCCAGGGGGGGACATCCACTCGCCTGGTCCGGTTTTCAAAGGCCCTTTTCGGGTGGCTTCCCGGCGGTCTCGGTGTGGTGGCCCTGGTCTCATGCGCCTTTTTCACGGCCATTACCGGGGCCACCGGTATTACCA
>JAGHEC010000301.1 GCA_021159525.1 Deltaproteobacteria bacterium
CGGCATCAATGACCAGCACCACCGGGAGGTCAAGCCATTTTGCCATGTGGGCGGTTGACCCGGTCTCATCGCTCCCTGAAAATCCGTCAAAGAGTCCCATGACCCCTTCCACCACGGCCACATCCGCGTCGACGGCATACCGATTGAAGATATTCCGGTTGCGGGCACGGTCCATCATCCAGCCGTCAAGGTTGTGGGCCGGCCTTCCCGTTATCAGCGTATGGTGCCCGGGATCAATGAAGTCCGGTCCTACCTTGAACGGCTGCACCGTGAGGCCTCGCCTTGCGAGTGCCGCCATGATTCCCAGAGACACGGTGGTCTTGCCGCATCCGCTGTGGGTCCCGGCAATGACAAAAGCTGACTTTATCATAGCATCCCGATGATCCTTTCCACATCGCAATGAGTCTTAAAATGGTCTGCCAGCCGGTCGTACTGATGGAATCTTGCCCTTCTCCCGCAACCGGCCTTCCTTGTTTTAAGGCCCTTGTGGGCTCGTATTTCGTTCAGGAACCAGCTTCTCAAACCCGGTGAATCCAGGAGCCCATGGACATAGGTACCCATGATCAGGCCGTTCTCACTGCTCCATCCGTCTTTCCACGCCCTTCTTGAACCCTGTTCGTGTATTCTGAGAAAGGGGCTTCCACCTTTTCCGGTCATCCTTGAACGGCCCATATGGATTTCGTATCCGGTCACTTTCCTGCGATTCAGGACACAGGTCCCGGTCACCTTTCGTACTACTTTCTCACCTGCAAGCACCGTCTCAAGGGGGAGCAAACCGATTCCTTTTATCTCTTTTCTTCGGGACTCCACACCCAAGGGGTCTCTGATTGTTTTTCCCAGGAGCTGGTAGCCCCCGCAGATTCCCAGGATCCTGCCGCCGTTGCCGGCAAAGGACCGTATGGCCCCCGTCCATCCGGAACGTTTCAACCATGCGGCATCCTCCATCACGTTCTTTGCGCCCGGCAGGATCAGCCAATCGTATCCGCCTGTCAGCTCGCCGGGTCGGAAAAGGTAGTTCACCACAACATCCCGCTCCTGTTCCAGGACCGCCAGATCCGTAAAGTTGGATATGGAAGGGAGTTTCAATACGGCGATGTTGACCGTGTTCGGCCCTATGGGGCGTCCTCCGCGCCTGTCCTTCTGGACAGCCACAGAGTCTTCGGCATCTATGATAATGTCGTGATAAAAGGGGACAAGGCCCAGGACCGGTTTCCCGGTCTTCTCCTCTATATACTTTATGCCGGTTGAAAATAGCCCGGGGTCGCCCCTGAATTTATTGATAAGAAAGCCTATGGTCAGGTCCCGCTCTTCCCGATCCATGAGATTATAGGTGCCGATGATCTGGGCAAACACGCCTCCCCGGTCGATGTCCGCCACCAGGAGACAGCGGGCCCCGGCTGCCTTTGCCATCCCGAAATTGACCAGGTCATTTTGCTTGAGGTTCATTTCGCAGCAACTGCCGGCGCCCTCCATGACAACGACTTCGTACTCATCGGCAAGCTTCTTGTAAGAGGCCAGGACCGCTTTCTTCAGTTCGGGCTTCAGCGCATGGTACGAGGCGGCATCCATCTGCCCGTATACTTCCCCCTGCAAAATAACCTGGGCGCCCTGTTCTGATGAAGGCTTGAGCAGGATTGGGTTCATGTGGACGGACGGTACCAGACCCGCTGCCTCGGCCTGGACCACCTGGGCCCGGCCGATCTCGCCCCCTTCTGCCGTGACATAGGAGTTGTTGGACATGTTCTGGGCCTTGAACGGGGCAACCCTGAAACCCCTCCGCTTCAATATACGGCAAAAGGCCGTGGCAGCGATGGATTTCCCTACATCACTCCCGGTCCCCAAAAGCATGAGGGCCTTTGCTTTTCCCCGGAGAACCTCACCCAACTTTTTACTTTTCAATGCCATCTCTCGCCATGACACCTTGCTTGTAATAATGCTTTACCTCTTTCATTTCCGTGACCAGGTCCGCAACTTCGATAATCCTGGGGTCCGCATACCTTCCGGTAATAACCATTTCCATCCGGGCAGGCCGTGCCTGAAGGAGGGCCAGAATATCTTCAACGGAAAACAAGCCATAGTAGGTGGCAATGTCCGCTTCATCCAGGATAACTATATCGAACGTCCCGGATAACATGATCTCCCTGATCTCGGCCAGGCCCTCCCGCGCGGCACGGACATCTTTTGCATCGGGTTCCCGGTGGAGAAGAAAACCGTTTCCGTATTGCTTCACCTTAATGGAGTCTGATAACAACGCAAGAGCCTTATGTTCACTATACTCGTTTCCCTTGACAAACTGGGCAAAATAGGTCTTCAGTCCGGCGCCGGCCGCGCGCAGGGCAAGCCCGAGGGCCGCAGTGGTCTTGCCCTTGCCGTTGCCGGTATAAACTTGGACAAATCCTTTCATAGTACTCTTTAGCAGTGTGTTTTCATCCCTTCATTTTGTTTATAATGAGAAGTGAAAGATAAGGCGGATGCAATCCGTTATCGTAATGGGATCCGAACGATATTTCCTCATTGCTCAATCCGCACCTGGATATGAGCACGGATTTTTCTCCCAGTTCGAGACGGTCCAACGTGTCCATGATTTCGTCAAACCGTTTGTAGATCTTCAACATGACCACGTTGTCCGTATGGTCGACGATCTGTTCCAGCCCCTTCGCGCCCATCGCGCCTGAAACCACCGTAAAAGACTCCGCCGCTTCGGCCAGGACCCGGCCGGCAGCCGCTGCGGCGGCCTGATACGAGGTAATTCCGGGGATGATCTTAATCGGCACATCCGGATCCGTCTCCCGGATGGTTTGCATGATATACCCAAACGTGCTGTAGGTCGTAGGGTCACCCAAGGTGACGAAGGCCGCGTCCTTTCCCTTCCTGAGGTGTTTCAACATCTTGCGGGCATTATCTCTCCACGCTGCCCTGAGTTCCGTCTTATTGTGCGTCATGGGAAATCCGACAAGCTCAACAGATACATCCTCCCCAAGAAATGGGGAGACAATACCGACTGCCAGTGAGTAAGTGTTCCGGGTAGATGATGCCGCAAACACAAATTTGATCCGTTTCAAGATCTCTAACGCTTTCAGGGTAATAAGCTGCGGGTCTCCGGGCCCTGCCCCGATTCCATAGAGAGTTCCTGCTGTCATTTTTCTCATCACCTTTGTCACTGCGGGCTTTGACCCCTCTTCTATTCAAGGTCTATGATTGTCCGACCGGTCGAATCTTTTTTGTGCTACAGGGGTATTTTATTGTCTCGGGCCACATCCTTGATGTGCTCAATGAAAATATGCCTGATTTCAGCGTACTTTCCCAGCCCCTGGAGCACGCACGTGACCGTAATTCCCTCTGAGCGTATAACCGATTTCCATGAATCATCCTGATCCCCCGCCATATCATTCCGGGCATGTTCACCCGCCACCATCATGAAAGGTTTCAGGACCACCTTTTTGACTCCAACCCGAGTCAGGATGTTCACAACATCCTCAAGGGATGGAAAACCTTCAACAGTACCCACAAATATATCCGTTCCGGCGTACATCCTGCGCATGACCTGTTGAAATTCAATGTAGACACCGGTGCTGTAGAACCTGTTTCCATGTCCCATGTAGACAAGGGCCGCATGGTTCTTTTTTGCAAGGCTCACATCGGGGGCGAGGGCCTTTGCCGCGTGGATCATGTCTTTGCGGTAGTTATATTGTGGCCCCGGTTTTCCCAGGAGCGGACGGCCGAGAACCAGTTTCTTGAAAGGCATGTATTTTGCTTTTATGGTCCTTATGGCGTTCAGACCATCTATATAGGATGCAAGATCATGGTATTCCTCACCCGCATAGATGTGCGTGGGCTGGACAATGATGACCTTGTAGCCGGCATCCTGCAGGTCCGCGATGGTCGCAAGGGGGCCCCTTGCACAGAGGATTTCTGCGTCGGCATCCCCGTTTTTCGCACGATACTCCGTGTCTCTTTGACGTTCATGCCATATCCTTCTGATGATGTTGGACGTAAATGCCACCTTTACCTTTGCCCGCGGGAAGGCTTTTTGTACCTCTTTCCGTATGGTTGTGATGTCAATAAGCGCTTTTGGATATGTGGCGCCAAAGCACGCAATAACAATGGCCTTTTCGTCTGTATCATGTTCCATTGATATTTATCCTTTCCATCCCGATTCCTCGTATGGTTTTGTCGCAGATCCTGTCAATCTCTCGCTCTGTTTACGCAATGGATGGCGCCGAAAAAAAAGACGACCCCGATAATGGCCAGCAGAAGGTAAGATGAATAATTCACAGGGTTTCCAAAGGATGCCGATCGAATGGCCTTTGAGGTATGGGTGAGCGGAAGGAAAAAAAGGATTTTTTGCGCCCAGACAGGAAGGCGGTCCACAGGAAAGAAGGTGCCCCCCAAAAAGGCCATGGGGGTGATCACAAAGCTTGTGAACATGGCCTGATCCGCATGGGATTTCACCAGCATGGCCAGGGCCACGGCCAGCGAGGCGAAAACAAAACTGTCCAGCGCGATTGCCAGCCAGAAAGCGACAGTGCCATAATCCAGGGACACATTGAAAAAGAGGCCTATTATCAAGATAATGACAACGGAGAGCATCGCCCGGGTTATGCCGGCCAGGACCTCACCCGCCACATAGGCGGTATTACTGACGGGCGCGGCCTGGAATTCTTCGAAGATATGCCAATAAAACCGCGCCACATTGATATCAACGGCAATGGCAAAGGCCTGGGTCATACTGCTCATGGCCACCAGGCCCGGAATCAGAAATTCCCGATAGGTATGCCCGTCGAACCTTGCCCCTTTTCCCATGGCATATCCGAACGCTATCATATAGAGCAAAGGAGAGACGGACATACTCAGGATCTGCCGTTTGATCCTGCGTCTCAAAATTAGTATTTCACGGAGATAGACTGCAATGAAACGATTCAGCATTTGACCTTCTTCCCGGTGAGTGATAGAAATGAATCTTCGAGGTTTACCCGCCGTAATGTATAACTCTCTTTCTGTCCGGTGACAAAGGCATCGGCCTCCTGCCTGGTCCTGAAATAGACCGTCTTCATGTTTCCCTTGTCCATCTGATCAATAGCCCAGGTCCCGGTCCGGGCCATCAGGCTCCGGGGTTTATCGATAACGACTATCTTGCCTTTATCGAGAAAAGCAACCCGGTCCGCCAGGAATTCCGCCTCCTCAATATAGTGAGTCGTCAGAAAGATAGTTGTGCCTTTCTTCTGGATCTCTTTGATCAGTGCCCATATCCGCCTCCGGATGGCAGCGTCGAGTCCCACCGTCGGCTCGTCCAAAAACAGAATCTCCGGTGAATGGACCATGGCCCTTGCGATGGTCAGCCTGCGTTTCATGCCGCCGGAGAGCTGTTTCACGAGGCTCTTTTTGCGGTCAATGAGATCAACATAGGCCAGCATTTGATCAATCTTTCTTCTTCTCTCACTGGTGGACATACCAAAAAGCCGGCCGTGGATATCAAGGTTCTCCGATACCGTGAGTTCCTGGTCCAGGTTTATCGACTGCATCACCAGCCCGAACCTTTTCTTGGCTTTGAGCTCCTCCTTTTCAATATGGAAACCATTCAGCCAGGCATCGCCTGCCGACCGTCTGGTAAGCCCGGTCAGGATGCGGATGGTGGTGGTCTTTCCGGCGCCGTTGGGGCCGAGATATGCGAAGAGTTCTCCGGCCGGCACGTGCAAATCGATGCCGTCAAGGGCCGTTATGGCACCATAGTTTTTTTTCAGCCGCTCAATGCGGATCATCTGCTTTTTCCCTCCTCACTGCGTCCCCGCTTCCGTGCATCTTTCACGCACCGCCTTGACATTATCGGCGATTTCCATCATGGGCTGGCGACGGATCCGGTGGGGCAGCGCCAGTTCGGCAGCCGTTTGGATATCTTCCGATGTTACCTGACTGCGCCCCTCATAAGCGGCCAATGTTTTGGCGGTCTTGAGCATAATGATATCGCCCCGGTGGCCGTCCACGCCCACATCCAGACAGTACTGAGCGATTTCGTACAGCAACGCTTTTTCGGCCTCCACCCGGGAAAGCAGCGCTTTGGCCTGTAAAATCCGCTCGGCCATAGTCTGGGATTCCACCGCCCATTGGCGCGTAAACCCTTCCGGGTCCTGATCAAAGGCGACCCGACGTTCCATGATGGCCACCCGCTCGTCGGCCGATTGAATTCCTTCGATGGTGACACACAGACCGAAACGATCCAACAGTTGGGGCCTGAGCTCACCCTCCTCCGGGTTCATGGTACCCACCAGGGTAAAACGGGCCGGATGGGAAAAGGAGATCCCTTCGCGCTCGATGGTGTTGACTCCCATTGCGGCGGAATCCAGCAGCACATCCACCACGTGGTCGTCCAGGAGGTTCACCTCATCCACGTAAAGGATACCCCTGTGGGCCGCGGCCAGGAGTCCCGGCTCGACCCGCTTTTCCCCCTCTTTAAGGGCATGCTCCATGTCCATGGTGCCCACCACACGGTCTTCCGTAGCCCCTACCGGCAGTTCTATTACCCGCACCCTGCGTTTCACTGTTTTCACCTGGTCCCGGGCCGGAATCTCCTTCCCATACGCGGTATGCATACACTCCCTGTATACATCGAACTCATCCGAAGGGGAGAGCTGAAACGGGTCATTTTCAAAGACCGTGATATCAGGCAGGATATCCGCCAGGGCGCGCACCGCGGTGGACTTGGCGGTTCCTTTTTCCCCACGAATCAGGACCCCGGAAAGGGTCGGGTTGATGGTATTCAGAATCAGTCCAAGCTTCATCTTTTCCTGTCCCACGATTGCCGCAAATGGATAAATCGGCTTATTGTTTTTCATCGGTTCTCCTTGATAATATCTACCAGTTGGCCCGCCTTCAGCTCCTCGATTTTGGAGTACCGGGCCTTCAGGGCCCCGGCAAGCCGGGCTGCCAGACCAAAATTGACAATCCCCGGCTCTTCGGTATCCACAACGATATACATAACCCGTTGGTCAGAGGCCATCCTTGCCGCAATCCCAAGGGCCTCCTCAACAGGATTTTGGTCCCCCATGGCCACATTGGTCTTGCCGTCTGTAATGATAATCACAATGGGACGGGCCGCCGGGT
This sequence comes from Deltaproteobacteria bacterium, assembly GCA_021159525.1. GTDB lineage: Bacteria > Desulfobacterota > DSM-4660 > Desulfatiglandales > Desulfatiglandaceae > AUK324. The sequence continues at coordinate 7,099 of JAGHEC010000301.1, forward strand.
CCCTCAGGAGGTGGTTTTGGGCCTCTTTGTACGTTGCCTCGAGCCCTGCGGAAAGAGGTGTCCTGCCCCCCACGGGCATTTCAGCCAGGAGTTTCCCTGCAAGCTCCACGGAAGCGGTGGGAGGAAGATTGGTCATGGCTTCATTTTTTCTAAAAGAGACCATGGCCACCCGATCGCGTTTCTGGTACGCATCCAAAAGGAGCGACATGATCGCCCCCTTGGAAGCCGCCATCCTTCCCCTTGCCCCCATGGAACCGCTTGCATCCACCAGAAAGAGCAAAAAATTGCCGATCCGTTTTTCCCTGACCTTTTCCCGGATATCTTCTTTCCGCAGGACAACGGCCAGGCCGTTTTTCCTTTTTCTCCTGGTCTGATAGGGGGCTGCGGCCCGCAAGGTGGCATCCAGGGCAATATCGCCGGTCCTGTTTCCGGGTATGCTCTTGATGTATCGCCCCTGCTTCAGAGAAACCCGCGTCCGGGACCTGCGGCCAGAACCGCGACGGTAGATTCTGTCTCTTGGAGTCGCAATCTCCTTGACTGCAAAGGTGGCGCCTATCTCAAATATCTGCTCAACGGAATCTTTTTTTTCGGGGACTTCCGCACTGTTGCTTTCCTCGCCATCCCGGAACTGCTCTTCAAGGCGCCGGGAAGGTTCATCAGCCCCGGTATTGGCCTGATCACCTTGCTCCTTGCCCGGCTTCTCCATGTCCGGCGGTTGTTTCTGTCCGTTTTGATCGGCCCCTTCATGCGGCTTTTCCTCCTGTTGATCCGGCTCGGGCTGCGGCATGGCGTCCCGTCTCCGGTGCGCAAGGACGAGGTGTGCCACCTTTGCGATATCATCCGTTAGGACCTCCTGACCATGGCGCAGGGAGGCATAGGTCCTGGCGGCCTGCTCCATAATAAGATCGGCGCGGTGACCTGCCACGTTGTTTTCCGTGCATAGTTCGGAGATAAAGGTTCTCATATGTTTGGGCAGCCTGACCGCATTCAAATGGTCCATTGCCGATAAAATACCCTCGGCCGTACGGGCGTTTTCGTTTTTAAACCGCTTGAGAAATCCCTGTGGGTCAAGATCATAGGCCTCTCTTCTCTCCATCAGCTCAACCCGCTTTCCGAGATCCGTCTCCGCCTTGATGTCCACACAGAGCCCGAACCTGTCCAGAAGCTGCGGCCTCAATGGGCCTTCTTCCGGGTTCATGGTCCCTACCAGGATGAATGATGCCGGATGCCTGAATGAGATCCCCTCCCGCTCGATCCGGTTTTCCCCGGAAGCAGCCGAGTCGAGAATGATATCAACGATATGGTCATCCAGGAGGTTGACCTCGTCTATATAGAGAATACCGCGGTTCACCTCGGCCAGTAACCCCGGTTGAACAGTACGCCTGCCTTGCTTGATTGCCAGGGTGAAATCAATTCCTCCGACAACACGATCCTCCGTGGCATTGAGGGGCAGGGCCACGACCCTGACCCTGCGCAGGACGGTCCGTCCTTTCGACGCGTTTTCCCTGCACCAGTCACACATCCAGCCGCCATTCTCCGGATCGCAGGAATAAGGGCATCCCGCAACCACCCTGATTTCCGGAAGCAAGGCAGCCAGGGCACGGACCGCCGTTGACTTGGCCGTGCCTTTTTCTCCACGGATCAAGACCCCGCCGATGTTCGGATTGACCGCATTGAGCAGCAAGGCAAGCTTCAGTTCATCCTGCCCGACAATAGCCGAGAATGGATATATGTCTTCGAACATCTCCGGCCTTTCTTAAAACCTGTAGTTGACACCCAATATCCAGGTACGAGGCGGTGCGAGCCATCCGTCCCCGTAACGGTAGGCCTTATTAGCGATATTCTTGATTTCCCCGAAAAACTCCGGGGCTCCAAACCTGCCTGCCAGCCGTGCAGGGTGGTATTCCAGCCTGATGTTTCCGATGGCCCTCCCCGGCACTGAGTCCTTGTTGTCCGAGCGGGTATACTGTCTGGATTCATATTTCAGATTGAGGATGACGGAAAGGTCTTCTATCGGTACGCAGGTAAGATCCGCATACACCCTGTGCCTGGGCTTGGCGACCATCCACAAACCGGTATCCTCGTTAATGGCCTCAAGGTAAGTGTAGGTGGTTTTCAGGGACAAATCCTCCATGATTTTCCAGTTCAACGAAATATCCCCGCCCTTATAGGTCACCTCGCCAAAATTTTCATAACGGCCGATGCCATCGTCCCCAAGTACATAGGTGATCCTGCCGGTAATCCGGTTGTAAAAGACCGAAGCCCCGCATGAAAGGCGTGGTGATACTTCAGTAAAAAAGGAGAGGCTGAAATTATCCGCAGTCTCCATCTTAAGGCCGGGGTTTGGTTCCTTGGTGCTTGTTTTGTCATATCTCTGGTAAAAAGAAGGCACATTATTGGTCCTGCTGTAGCTCAATGAAACAGACCACTTGCCCTTCTTGTATGACATCTTGGCCTCCGGGTTGAGAGTGTTATCAAATTCCGAATACACGGTCCCTCGCAGTCCGAATGAAAAACTTATGGGCAGGCCATCAAACGAAATAGAGTCTGTCGCAAACACGGACTTCGACTGCTCATCTTTGGATGCAAACCTGCTGCTCTCTGCCTGGTCCCAACGAAAGGCAACACCGTAATTGATAGTTCCCCATTTCCCGGCCTTAATTGACGTCGAGATATCCTCGCCGAACTTTCTGACGGTTATGGTGCTGTTGACGCCCCTGTCAGGGTCCTTGTTTTTGGTTTCGGCATCGTTGAAAAAGGTTTCACTATCTATTCCCATTGCCTTGGCACTCAGGGCATAGGAATACATTTCACTCTGTTTCCGGGAATGGGGGGTCGGGTATTCCGGCCGCCCGCTCAGGCCTCGTTGGCCCTTCAGGTAATCGGCTGAAAACGCCAAGTTCGGCCCATTGCCAGGCATATACTCGAACTTGACACCGGCCCTTTTCTTCTTCTGGCCGTCGTTGACCTGGTATCCCCCTGTATGCTCATACCCGAGGGATGCGCCAAGACCAAAAGCCCCTTTCGCCGTCCGGCAGTTGGCGCTCTAATGGGATGTATCATGATTCCCCCAATAGGATTTGATGTTCCCATGTAAGGCCTTGCTTTTCTTTGTAGTGATCACTATGACGCCGCCGCTGGCGTCATCACCGAACTTCAGCGCCCCTTTTCCTCGATATATTTCAATTCGCTCCACATTTTCCAAGGACACGAGATCGAATTTGACAAAGCCATGGCTGGAGGTAGGATCATTGATGGGCCGCCCGTCAAGCAGGACCTTCACTCTGTAGGAACCCCGGATCGACACGGACGTCTCCCCGGCATTGATCCCCGGGACCTGATTCAGCACATCGGAAATCTTGCGCGCGTTCATTTTTTTTATCTCTTTTCCTGTAATCACAATAGCATCTGTTTTTCCCCGGGCAAGAACCAATTCGTTATATAAAAGCATCCCCGTGAAAACAGCCGCAAGCATGCATGGCATTTTGGCGAAAAGAATGCCTGCTTTCCTATTCCGTAAGTTCTTCAATTTCACCTTCGATTTTCAGATATGCTTCGCGCAGTTCATTCTCCATTTTCTTATCGGCATTCCACATCCCCCGGCTGATGGCCTCAAGGAGCTTGTCCAGGATATTTTGAAGGGCATAGGGGTTCACCTCCTTCATCCACTCCTGCATCCCGGGGTCAAGGGCGAATTTTTCGGCTACCCTTTCATACATCCAGTCGTCGATCACCTCGGCCGTAGCATCCCATCCCAGGATCACGTCCATCATGTGGGAGATATCTCCGGCCCCCTTGTAGCCGTGGCGCTTCATGCCCTCGATCCACTTCGGATTGGTCAGGCGGGCACGGAGCACATGCTTTGCCTCTTCGAATGTGGTGCGCATCTTCACCCGTTTCGGGTCGGCGCTGTCGCCCACAAGGGCGAACGGGAGTTCGCCGCGCACGGTCTTGGCCGCAACGATGAGCCCGCCATAATAATTGTAGTAATCGGTGCAGGACATCATGTCATACTCCCTGGAATCCTCATTTTTTACGGTTACCTCCATACGTGAAAGAACCCTGCGAAACGCCGTGGGCTTCTGTTTGCCGTAGCTTCCCTTGCCGTATGCATGGGCGGTATAGCGGATGTAGTTATTGCCCAGGTCTTCCCGGGTCTTCCAGTTTTTTGATTCAATCAGCTCTGAAACCCCGGCGCCGTACGTGCCCGGCGGGCAGCCGAAGACCCGGAACGTGGCCTCGCGGAAGGCGTTTTTTTCGTCCATCCCCTCTTTCATATAGGTCTCCATATCCCGAATCACATTGTGCCTGAGGATGTTTGCCTCAGGCGCTTCCTTCAAGGCGGCTACCATTCGGGCTGCTTCGTCGATACGTTCCACCAGGTTCGGGAAGGAATCCCTGAAGAACCCGGAGATCCTGGGCACCACATCGAGGCGGGGACGGCCCAGTTCCGATGCCGGGATTACCTCCAGACCGGTTACATTCCCGCTCCCCGCGGCCCAGACCGGTTTTAGCCCCATAAGATAATAAATTTCCGCGATATCATCCCCCTTGGTACGCATGGTCGATCCTCCCCAAACGATGATCCCTACGGTCTCCGGGTACTTCCCGGTCTCCTCCAGGCACCTGGCAATTAAAGCGTCCCCCAGCCTTTTTCCCGTTTCCCAGGCACCCGGAGTCGGTATCTTGTTGGGATCGACAGAATAAAAATTGCGTCCGGTCGGGAGGATATCGGCCTGGCCACGCGTGGGGGCGCCTGACGGTCCCGGCAGGACAAACCCGCCGCCGAAACCCTGAAGGCTTGAGTTAATCTCCGCATCGACCTGCCGGATATTGGGCGTCAATATCTCACAAATGTAGCGCAGGGCCATGGCGACATTCTTGTCCTTCCGCCCCAGACAAGATTCCATAACGGCATCAATATGGGCGGCATCAAACCCCTTTTCTTCAAGCGCCTTCACCATGGCCAACCCCTCCGCATGGGCGCTTTGTATGATCTGCCCGCCGGTCCTGCCCTGGTAAGCTGGTAAAGCCCTGCCTTTATTTTTCTGCAAGTCATCATGGTTGTAACCCCAGGCATGAAGAATTGATTCGCGCAGGGAAGGCACATCCCCATTTGGCAGCCGGGTGAGCTGGACGAGAAACTCTGCGAGTCGTTCCCCTTCCGGCGGCTGGCCCAGCACATGCAGGCCGTCGTTGATCATGGTGTCGGCAAGGTCAGCCAGATAGGCATGCAGCCTTTCCAGAAAGCCGTCGAAATCGGCAAATACCCCTTTTTCATCCACCTCAAGGTCCTTGTCCAGGTCGGCCGCGGCAACCGCCTCCCATATCATGGATTTGAGGACCGGCAATTTGCCCGGATCCTCCCGACCCGCATCCACATAGTCTTTTAAAACATTCTCCAGCTTTGCCAGGTCTTCGTAGAGATCGGCATTGGTGAACACCGGGGTGAGATGATCGATGATGCAGCAATAGCAACGGCGCTTGGCCTGGGTGCCTTCGCTGGGATCATTGATAATATAGGGGTAGATGTTGGGAAGATCCATAATGGCCAAATCCGGGTAGCATTCTTCGGAAAGCCCCAGGGCCTTCCCGGGCAGCCATTCAAGGGAGCCATGCTTTCCCACGTGCATGACGGCATCCGCCTTGAAGACATCCTTGACCCACCGGTAGTGCGATAGATACTGGTGCGGAGGCGACAGGTACATATCGTGATAGATTTTGTCGATGTTCTCGAAATAACCTCGGGGGGGCTGGATAGTAATGAAGATGTTGCCGTTGGCCAGACCGGGGAAAAGCATCCAGCCCTTATGCACGAAGAGGTCTCCCGGGAGCTTGCCCCAATCGGCGGTCATTTTTCCCCTGATCGCCGGCGGCAGGGCCTCATGCCAGGGCCGGTATTCTTCTTCACCGGCCGTTGCCTGGGCCCTTTCCGCCATGCGCTCCGGAGTGAGCCATCGCTGGTCGCAGGTCATGCAGCCAAGCAGTTCACCGGCAAGCTCGTCCCCACTTTCATATGTCCGGTCAATTTTGTATCCCTCTTCCTTCATCCGGTCCAGAAGGAGCCTTACACTCTCAAAGCTGTCCAACCCTACGGCACAGCCAATACGGTCATTTCGGGGCGGATAGTGGTGAAAAACAATGGCGATGCGTTTATCGGCATTTCCTTTCCTGCGCAACTTTGCCCAGTTAAGCGCGAGGGAAACCATCTTTTGGGTACGTTCCCGGATGGGGATATATCTAACCGTCAAGGCGCCGGTAACCGGATCTATTCCGGATTCTTCCCGCGTGGCCACCGGCACGGTGACGAGCGCACCGTCAAATTCGGGCTGGGCCACCGTGTAGGAGACATCCATGGTGGAGATCCCCTGAAGCCCGTCTTTCCACTCGGCATACGAAGTCATAAAAGGGGTAATTGCCTGAATAAAAGGGACTCCCAGTCTTTCCAGCAGGTCCCTGTATTCGGGGCATGACAGGGTC
>JAGHEC010000235.1 GCA_021159525.1 Deltaproteobacteria bacterium
ATGTTACTTCCTTCTGCCATCGCAGATCCACGGGACGAAAGTCTTGGCAAGAACGCTCAATTGGCCTTGGCAGGCGGGTGTCCCCCGCAGATAAGTCACTGAAGAGACCGGCCCGGAGGCCCGGAGCGGAAGAAAAATTCTTCTGCCCCGGTGGTACGGTCTCTGTTATCCCCCCAATTATTGAGCTGATGCGATTTTCGCATATCAGTGTATCAGGGAGATCTCAAGACCCCGTGAACGGTTACCGGCCGCCTTAGCGGCCACAACCCGGTCATCAAACGGGCGCTTCTCACTCCCGATAATCTGATAGGTCTCGTGTCCCTTGCCTGCAATCAGCACCAGGTCGCCTTTCTGTGCCATGGCGATTGCCTGCCGGATGGCGCTTTTGCGATCCAAGTCCAGGACACAATGGGCAATGCCCGATTCAAGGACCCCGGCCTGGATCTCGGAAGCAATCGCTGCAGGATCTTCCGTACGGGGATTGTCCGAGGTGATCAAAACCCTGTCGCTCCACATGCCTGCGATGCAGCCCATCTCCCGCCGCTTCCCTCTGTCCCTGTCGCCCCCGCACCCGAATACGGTGATCACCCGGCCCCTGGTCAGCAACCGAACAGCCTTAAGGGCCTTCAGGAGGGCATCCGGCGTATGAGCGTAATCCACGACCACTGCCAACCCCCGACGGTTTTTCACCATTTCCAGCCTGCCGGGGACCCCTTTCAAACGGCCAATACCCGACTTGATGGCATCAAGGTCGATATGCAAGGCCCAGGCAGCGCCTGCAGCCGCCATCATGTTGTAAATGTCGTGGGCCCCGATCAGGGAGGACCTTATGTCTCTGTCTCCTGCCGGGGTGATCAGCCTCGCCCGAATGCCCGATAAAGAGACGTGAACCTCTTCAGCCCTTATATCGCCCCCTTCGCTCATCCCGTAGGTCACTACCTTCCCCCTGGCGCGCCGGATCAGCTCCTGCCCCATGGGATCATCCCTGTTGATAACGGCCTTTTCAGGACCCGCCGTGCCCTCTTCCGGCAAAGGGCTGAAAAGTCTTGCCTTGGCCTCAAAATAGGCCTCCATAGTCTGGTGGTAGTCCAGATGGTCCCGGGAGAGATTGGTAAAAACAGCTGCCTCAAAGGGACAATCCCTGACCCTCCCCTGGTCCAGAGAATGGGAGGAAACCTCCATAATCACGTCGGTCGTCCCCCTGTCGGCCATGCGCCGCAGGATCCGCATGAGGTCCAGGGATTCAGGCGTGGTCACGGGGGCCTCCAGAATCTGTCCTGCAAACCGGTAGTTGATGGTGCCGATGACTCCGGGCCGTCTTCCGGCTGCTGTGAGGATGGATTCCAGCAAATAGGCGGAGGTGGTCTTGCCGTTGGTCCCGGTGATCCCGATCATGCGCAGGTTCTTGAAAGGGCGGTCAAAAAACCTCGCTGCCAGCCGGGACAGGGCCCTGCGCGCGTCGGGCACCCGGATGACCGCCAACCGATCGGATCGGCCGGCGGGGACCCCGGACACGGGGTGTTCCCCTACAACGGCAACAGCGCCCCTGGAGACCGCATCACCCACATAGGCATGACCGTTCTGCCGGCTTCCCCGAATCGCCACAAACAGCCCGCCCGGCTTCACCAAACGGGAATCATACGCAATATCGGATATCTCGGTATCCGGATCGCCCTGAAAATCCCGGATGGTCATACCCTCTATGAGGTCCTTGATGCGCATCGCTTCCCTTCCGCAACCGTGCTCAGGCCGCCTTGACGGCCGGATGCAATCCGTTATCCTTCGCCCATCCGGGATCGTCTGTCGTCACGAATGACCCGGCGGGCTGAAGCGCACCGTTACCATATCCACTGCCTCCAGGGGACAACCCGGTTCGGGCTTCTGGGAAACGGCCAGGCCCGACCCCTCCAGACATACCTTCAAGCCAAGGGCCCTTCCCCTCCTGAGGACCTCCCTCATCCCCTTCCCCCTGAAATCCGGAAGCATCCCCTCCGACAACTGAGCGGCCAGAGCTCGAATCTCGGGCGATTCAGGCCCCTGTGCCGCAGACTGAGAAGTGTCGGCAGACACCCTTCTGTCCCCGGCATCGGCGACTGACAGAAGCTCCGGCCGGGGATTGACCCGCAGATGATTGAGAGCCCATGCCCCTATCTCGCTGAATACAGGTCCAGCCACAAGGCCCCCGTACACTACTCCCTTGGGCTCGTCAATCAGAACGGAGATCAGCAGCCTCGGCTGATCCGAGGGAACAAATCCCACGAAGCTGGCAATATATTTGGTTCTCGAATACTGGCGGGTGCGGGGGTCTGCCTTTTGCGAGGTGCCGGTCTTTCCTGCCACCTTAAATCCGCTGATGGCGGCCTTTTCAGCCGTCCCATGGCTCCCTGCAACCCCCTCCAGGATGCGGGCCACGGTCTTTGCCGTGCGTGCAGAGACAACCCGTCTCACCACCTTTGGACGCTTCTCTTCCGTAACCCGACCGGATCCATCAACAATCTGTTTGACAACAAAGGGACGCATCAGATTTCCTCCATTGGCAATGGCGCCCATGGCCATGGCCAGTTGCAAAGACGTGGTGGTCATGCCCTGCCCGAAATAAAGGGTTGCCTGATCGATGATCCTGGCGTCTTCCGCCGGCCGAATAAACCCCTGCCGCTCTCCCAGGAGATCAATGCCGGTCTTTTCTGAAAACCCGAATCGCTTAAGGTACTCGCAAAACCTCGCATAACCCAGTTTCTGGCCGATCTTGATCGCACCGATATTGCTGGAATGGATGATGATGTCGGCAACCGTCAACCGGCCGTATTTGTGGGCATCATGAACCACCCTTCCACCGACCCGATATGCCCCGTCTTCGCAATCAAACTCTGAAAGAGGGTCCACAACCGATTCCTCCAGGGCCGCTGAAACCAGAAAGGCCTTGATGGTGGACCCCGGCTCAAAGCAGTCGGTCAACACCCGGTTCCGCCAGTGATCCGGCGTGTAGTCGGTAAAGTGGTTCGGGTCGAATTCCGGGATTACAGCCATAGCCAGGATCTCGCCGGTCATGGGGTCAATGACCAGACAGTGCCCTGCCCTTGCCCGGCTCTTGGCCACGGCCGCCTTCAGGGCCTCCTGGGCCTTGTACTGGATGTCTTTGTCAATGGTGAGGACCAGGTGATGCATCCCCAGACCGGAAGGGACCGGCTTGTTCACGGCAAACGGTCTGCCCAGGGCATCGCGCATCCAGACAAGTCGGTGCGGAGGTCCTTTCAAGAGCCTGTCATACCGCTTTTCAAGTCCCTCCAGCCCCTGATTGTCAACCCCGGCAAAACCGATCAAATGAGCTGCGGTCTCCCGGGCCGGATAATAGCGTCTCACATCAGGGGTCACGCCCACGCCCGCTATCTTGAGATCCGCAATCTGACGGGCCTGATCAGGGGGTATGCGCTTCTTAACCCACTTGAACGTCCCGTTCCGGTTCAGGATCTTAAGGATTCCGGACTCCCTCTCGCCCAGAATCCGAGCCAGTTTCCTGGCCGTGGTTGTCTTGTCCTTGATTTGCCCGGGATGCGCGAAAACAGACCCTACCCGCACGCTCAGGGCCAGTTCGTTACCCTCCCGGTCATAGATGATCCCGCGGTCAGGAGGAAGCCGGGTGGAGCCAACAATACCGTTCTCGGCAGTGCTCCGCAGATAGTCTTTTTGTATGACCTGAAGCTGATAGGCCCTGGCGAATATGATTCCGAAGCCAAGCAGAAAGAAAACAGCGATCACATAAATGCGAAACCGAATCCATTTCTTTTCTTTGACCTTCATGGCAACATGACAATCTGCTCCGGAGCGGGTTGTCTGAGGCCCAGATCATTGACCGCCCTGGATTGCAGGTGTTGAGGGGAACGCAGAAGGGCCAGTTCCAAACTCAGTTTTCGGTTGATCTCCTCGAGACGCATTTCTTCTTTCTTCAACTGGCTCAGGTCATACCCGATCTGGGTCCGTTCAAAATTGGACCACACATAGCCAATCCCTATGCTCATGAAAAAGAACAGCATGAGAATGATCAGGAAGACCTGCTTGGGGGTGAGTGTCTGACGACGTTTCCTGAGCCGGGAGTTTCTAAGACGCACGCCTGTCCCTGCATTGCGGGAGATCACCATCTTTGACAGCTTTTCCGGTCTGGTCATGTCGCAAGCCTTTCTGCAGCCCTCATCACAGCGCTGCGCGCCCTTGGATTGTTTTGAATCTCTTTCGGATCAGGTTTGATCCCCTTCTTGAACAGACGCCTGAAAAGGGGCGTCCTCCCACAGACACACCGGGGGAAATCAGGAGGACAGATACACGGTCGTTCCCAGGCCATCATGGCCTGCTTCACCCGCCGATCCTCAAGCGAGTGATAGGACAACACCACCAGCCTTCCTCCGGCACACAAAAGTGAAGGAATTTTGTCGAGGAAACGATCAAGACTTTCAAGCTCCCTGTTAACGGCTATCCTGAGGGCCTGAAATGACCGGGTTGCGGGATGTCTCAACCGGTTGCGACGCGATCCGGGATTGGCTGAATCAATGATTTCACCCAACTGAGATGCCGTTTCAATGGGTCCTCTTTCGCGGGCGCGAACAATGGCGCGGGCAATGGATCGGGCCCTCTTTTCCTCGCCGTAACTGCGCAGGATGTTTTCAAGGTCGTGCAAAGGAAGGTCATTTACAAGATGATATGCTGTCAGCCTGTCTGCGGGATTCATTCTCATGTCGAGAGGCTCCCTTCTGCCAAAGCTAAACCCTCTGCCCGATTTCTCAAGTTGGTAAGAGGACATCCCCAGGTCCAACAGGACCCCATTGATATTCTTGATGTGCAGATCCCGAACAACCTCGTCCAAATCGGCAAAATTGGCCTTGATAATGCAGACGTTGGGATAAGCAGTCAGGCGCCTCCTGCACGAATCAACTGCATCTGGGTCTCTATCCAGGCAGATAAGGCGGCCCCCGCCGGCCAGTTTTTTCAGGATCGCTTCGCTGTGACCACCCCCGCCCGCGGTCCCATCCACATACGCCCCGTCCGGAAGATGGACGAGATGCGTCACAACCTCTTTCACCAACACCGGCGTATGAAAAAAATGCGCCATGGAGCGTACAGTAAGAGCCGGATGATTTCAGGTTGTAAGAGACGACGTTCAAATTCGACACGATGTCGTTTTAATCCGTAGAGTTAGCAGATTACAGGGATTACTCTGATTACTCGAAGCAGGATGCGAAATCTGTAGGGTTTAATTCCCCGCAGCTTGCTGCGCCAAGAAATATAAAATGTAAACGTTAACGGGGTCTTGAGATCTCCCTGATATATTGATATGAGAAAATCGTATCAGCTCAATACTTAGTTTCCATCCATAAATGGCCCTTTTTGTCCGCGCCTTGCTTGGGCTCCCCATCCTGCGGATGGGTCCGCGGTTTCCTTGATCTTGTAAAAAATGACTCATTTCTGGATTGGAAACTCGCTCGTGCCCAAATCTATTTGTGGATGGGCACTACTTAGGGGGATAACAGCGAAGGCGCCACCGGGGCAGGAGGATTTTTCTTCCGCTCCGGGCCGGTCTCTTCAGTGACTTATCTGCGGGAGACACTAGCCTCTTTGGCATTCTCGCATTCGTGGAGCTGCGGCTTCCCCGACTGATAAGTCACAAAGAGGCGGCGCCGTCCCGGCAGTCGCGTCAGAAAAACCCTCCTGTCCCTGTTCATTGAGCTATTACGTAAGCCAGACAATCACAAATTGGACCAGAAATCACCCGTGAACGGTTACGATAAAACAGCCATTTTGATATCCCGCTGCTTGCGGGGCAGTTTATTTAAATGCGCAGTTCCAGGAGAGACGGGCTGGTCAGGAGGACCTCTTTCACCCTTGCAAATTCCTCCTCCCACCGTTCCTTGTCCCAGATCTCAAATTTCTTGAGCTGTCCTGCCAGGACCACCTCTTTCTGAAGACCTGCATCCTCCCGCAGGCTGGGAGGGAGGGTAATCCTCCCGTTCCTCACGTGGCATTCCACCGCGGAGGAGATAAAGCCGCGCAAAAACGGGATGGCCCCCTCATCAAACAGGGGCAGGTTGGCCGCCTTGTCTTCGAGCTTCTGCCAGTCCTCCTTGGCAAAGGCCCAGAGACACCGATCCTTGCTGGTGACCACAAGACAGTCATCCCCCTTACGTTCCAGGACCTCCCTGAACCGGGTGGGAATGGCCAGACGGCCCTTAGCATCCAGGATATGGTTTGATCGGCCTCTGAACATGATATTTGTGGCACTTCATGGTAATTTGCTCCACTTTATGGCACTATCTTTAAAGAAAAGGGTTTTGTCAAGAAAAAAATAGCAAAACAAACTATTTGGAGAATTTTTTCAGACCAGATCCCCTTCTTTTGGTGGGTGCGCCACATGATGTGGTCAGAGAAGAATTATGACACGATATGGACGATGCTCCTCTGTTACAGAAATCGACAAACCATCTCACGGGACAAGGAAACCTTCAACGGGTTCGCATAGGCACACTGCGTCTTTTTTCCAAGCTGGCTGGATTCAATCTCCTTGACCCTGTCTGGAAATCGCGTTAGCCTGGTAGTGTTCCGGCGGCTGCCCATCTCTGACAGGAGGACCGAGGCCGTGCGAGAGGGATTTCTGGGTAACAGCTCGATAAACAGGGGCTGGAGGGTTCTTCTGACGCGACTGCCGGGATGGGCCCGTCTCTCCTTCGCTCGCTTGGCCCGACTGAGCCCGGAGGCCCGGAGAGAAAGAAAAAACATCCTGCCCCGGTGGCGCCTTCGCTGTTATTCCCCGAATTATTGAGGTAATACAATGCAGAATAAGGAGGCAATTGAGATGAATGAGAAAATTCGAATCATCGAGGGAGACATCACCAGGCAGGAGGTGGATGCCATTGTCAATGCGGCTAACACCTCTCTCCTGGGGGGCGGCGGCGTGGATGGGGCGATTCACCGGGCTGCCGGTCCCGAGCTCTTGCAGGAGACCCGGCAGATCGGGGGGTGTCCCACTGGCGAGGCAAGGGTCACCAAGGGATATCGGCTCCCGGCCAGGTGGGTGATACACACAGTAGGACCGGTATGGTCCGGGGGAGGCCGCAATGAAGAGGCCCTCCTGGCCAACTGCTATCGCAACAGTCTCCAGGCGGCTGTGGACATAGGCGCCAAGACCATCGCCTTCCCGTCCATCAGCACCGGGGCCTACCGCTACCCGTTGGAAAAGGCCGCCGAGGTCGCCATGATCGAGACCAAGCGGTTCCTGAAACAGGGCGCGGACATCAAAGAAGTGATCTTTGTCTGTTTTGGCAAAAAGGTTTTTAACGCCTACCAGGAGGCGTTTCAGAGAATATTCGGCGGATGAACATGAAATAGCCGGCAATAATGAGACGTAACCGTTCAACGGGGCTTGAGAGTAACAGCTCAATAAATGGGGGCAGAAGGGTTTTTCTGACGCGACTGCCGGGAGGGCGCCATCTCTTTGTGACTTATCAGTGGGGGAAGCCGCAGCTCGACGAATGCGAGAATGCCAAAGGGGCAAGCCTGCCCGCGATTGCCTTGTTACCCATGTTACCTCCTTCTGCCATCGCAGATCCACGGGACGAAAGTCTTGGCAAGAACGCTCAATTGGCCTTGGCAGGCGGGTGTCCCCCGCAGATAAGTCACTCAAGAGACCAGCCCGG
>JAGHEC010000459.1 GCA_021159525.1 Deltaproteobacteria bacterium
CCACGGGACGAAAGTCTTGGCAAGAACGCTCAATTGGCCTTGGCAGGCGGGTGTCCCCCGCAGATAAGTCACTCAAGAGACCAGCCCGGAGGCCCGGAGCGGAAGAAAAATTCTTCTGCCCCGGCACCAGGTTCGTAGTTATCCCCCTAATTATTGAGGTGATACATCTTAAATTGCGAAAAGGTTTTCCTTCTCCATAAAAGGCAGACACCTGAATTTCAAACCAGCCCTAAAAAGCCTTGACAGCACATGTCTCCAAGAGTAAAGGGATATGCGGTAGTTGCGGTTTCAAGGCCCTGAAATTAACCCTCCGATTTTGCTTTTTAAGACCGTGCTTGTCTCTGGAGGATGCGTTGTCCGCATAAATCTGCAACAACATGGTGTAACAGCTCAATAAATAGGGCCGGAAGGGTTTTTCTGACGCGACTGCCGGGAGGGCCCCGTCTCGTTGTGACTTATCAGTGGGGGAAGCCGCAGCTCGAGGGAGCCGGGAATGCTGCAGCGGCAAGTGTCTCCCGCAGATAAGTCACTGAAGAGACCGGCCCGGCGGCCCGGAAGAAAGATCATCCTGCCCGGTGATACGTTTACTGTTATCCCCCTGATTATTGAGCTGATACAAAATGGCATTATAACCGGCGCCTGTGGTTCAGGAGGATAATATAGGCATCATGAGCGGGTTTATCAAAACGCTTTTTTCGTCCATAGCCAAAAAGCAGATCATGGCGCTGACCGGGCTCAGTTTCTGCGCATTTCTGGCGATTCATCTCTTTGGAAACCTGACGATCTACCGCGGAGAACAGAGCTTCAACTCATACTCTGATCGCCTTCATTCCCTGGGCCTCCTGATCAACGCGGTCGAGATCGGACTTCTCGTCCTGGCTGTTGTGCATATCCTTCTTGCAGCCCTCCTCTATGTGGAAAACTGGCGGGCAAGACCGGTCCGCTATGTCATGAAGAAAAATGCGGGGGGCCGGACCATCAGTTCCACCCTTATGCCCTATACCGGGCTGTACCTTCTCATCTTTGTCATTATCCACCTCCTGACATTTCATTTCGCCGACCGTGGGGATAGGGGCATCTTTCACCTCGTGGAGCGTGTCTTTTCAAGCCCCGGTTATGTGATCTTTTATGCCTTTTCAATGATTGTGGCGGCCTTTCATGTGAAGCACGGGTTCTGGAGCGCATTTCAGACCTTGGGCGCCAATCACCCCAAATACATGCCCCTGATCCGGGCTGTGAGCCTGATATTCAGTTTCTGTGTGGGAGTAGGCTTTGGATTCATTCCCATTTATATTATGGCAAGTACGTAAGGAGAGTGTCTATGCCCCTGGATTCCAAGGTCCCTGGCGGTCCCCTCCAGGAAAAGTGGGACCGGCACCGCTTTGAATTGAAGCTGGTAAGCCCGGCCAACAAGAGAAAGTTCGATATCATCGTGGTGGGCACCGGGCTCGCCGGGGCCTCTGCCTCGGCCACCCTGGCTGAGCTGGGCTATCATGTCAAGACCTTCTGCATCCAGGACAGCCCCCGTCGGGCCCACAGCATTGCTGCCCAGGGCGGGATCAATGCAGCCAAAAACTACCAGGGAGACGGGGACAGCATCTGGAGGCTCTTTTACGACACCATCAAGGGGGGAGACTTCCGATCCAGGGAGGCCAATGTCTACCGTCTGGCCCAGATCAGCGTGGACATCATTGACCAGTGCGCGGCCCAGGGCGTGCCTTTTGCCCGGGAGTACGGCGGGTTGCTGGCCAACCGGTCCTTTGGAGGGGCCCAGGTATCGCGGACCTTCTATGCGAGGGGCCAGACCGGTCAACAGCTCCTCTTGGGGGCCTACAGCGCCCTCATGCGGCAGGTGAGCCTGGGTCAGGTCCGCATGTTTCCCCGCCGCGAGATGCTGGACCTGGTCCTCGTGGACGGAGCTGCGCGCGGCATCGTAGTCCGGAATCTCATTACCGGCGACGTGGAAAGCCATGCGGGCCATGCCGTTGTCCTGGCCACCGGCGGGTATGGCAATGCCTATTATCTCTCTACCAACGGGATGAGCTCCAATGTGAGCGCCATTTGGCGTGCCCATAAACGGGGGGCCTTTCTTGCCCACCCCTCGTTTGTGCAGATCCATCCCACCTGCATTCCGGTCCATGGCGACTACCAGTCCAAGCTGACCCTCATGAGCGAGAGCCTGCGCAATGACGGCCGGGTTTGGGTCCCCAAAAAGGTAGGCGACAAACGGCCCCCGGAGCAGATACCGGAAGAGGAACGGGACTACTATCTGGAGGAGAGGTATCCCAGCTTTGGAAACCTGGTGCCCAGGGATGTAGCATCCCGGAATGCCAAGGCACAGTGCGATCAGGGAAAGGGGGTGGGACCCACCGGATACGCGGTGTATCTGGACCTCAGGGACGCCATCAAGCGGGACGGGGAGAATGTGATCCGCAAGAAATACGGAAACCTCTTCCAAATGTATGAAAGGATCACCGGCGATGATCCTTATAAGGGCCCCATGATGATCTATCCCGCGGTTCACTATACCATGGGCGGTCTGTGGGTGGACTACAACCTCATGAGCACCATTCCGGGTCTCTTTGTCTTAGGCGAGGCCAACTTTTCGGATCACGGGGCCAACCGCCTGGGCGCCAGCGCCCTCATGCAGGGTCTGGCCGACGGTTACTTTGTGATTCCCTATACCATCGGCGGGTATCTGGCAGGCGCACCTCTCAATCCCGTGGATAATAACCACAAGGCCTTTGTAGACTCTGAAAAGGCAGTGAAAGAAGGCACGGAGAGGCTCCTTTCCATCAAGGGAAAACGGACCGCGGACGACTTTCACAGGGAACTGGGGCATATTCTATGGGAATACTGCGGCATGTCCCGCAATGACCAGGGGATGCGCAAGGCCAAGGAACTGATCCCCCGGCTCAGAGAGGCGTTCTGGAACGAGGTCATTGTCCCGGGCACATCCAAGGATTTCAATCAGTCCCTGGAGCGGGCAGGCCGTGTGGCCGATTTTCTGGAGTTCGCCGAACTCATGGTGGAGGACGCCCTCCACCGAAAGGAGTCGTGCGGCTGTCACTTCAATGAGGCTTATCAGACCCCGGATCATGAGGCCATGCGCAATGATGAAGAATGCTGCTATGTGGCGGCATGGGAATTTACGGGCCAGGGCAAGGCCCCGCGGCTGCACAAAGAACCCCTCGTCTTTGCGAATGTGGAACTGGCCCAGAGGAGCTATAAATGAGTCAAACCATCAATCTCACCCTAAGGGTCTGGCGTCAGAAAGGACCGGACAGCAAAGGGCATCTTGAGACCTACGAGGCCAGGGACATCTCCACGGACATGTCCTTTCTCGAGATGCTGGATGTGATCAACGAAAGGCTGACCCTCGAAGGAAAAGAGCCCATCGCCTTTGATCATGACTGCCGCGAAGGCATTTGCGGCATGTGCGGGGCCATGATCAACGGGATTGCCCACGGTCCCCAGAAAGAGACCACCCTGTGTCAGCTCCACATGCGGCATTTCAAGGACGGCGACACCCTGGTGATCGAGCCGTGGCGGGCAAGGCCCTTTAAGGTAATCAAGGATCTCGTGGTGGATCGGAGCGCCTTTGACCAGATCATTCAGGCAGGGGGATATATCTCTGTCAATGCCGGGGGGGCCCCGGACGCCAACACCATCCCTGTGTCCCAGCAGACCGCGGAACTGGCCATGGACGCAGCGGCCTGCATCGGGTGCGGGGCCTGCGTGGCCGCCTGCCCCAATGCCTCCGCCATGCTTTTTGTAGGGGCCAAGATCTCCCATCTCGCGCTCCTGCCCCAGGGGAGGCCGGAGGCCGCGAGACGGGCCCTCAATATGCTGCGTAAGACGGACGAATTGGGGTTTGGCAACTGCAGCAACGAAACCGAGTGCGAAAAAGTCTGCCCCAAGGGCATCTCCATCACCCATATTGCCCGATTCAACCGGGAATTTCTAAAGGCTGCCCTTGCCTCACATGAAAAATAACTGTATCAGCTCAACAATTAGGGGGATAACAGCGAACGTACTACAAAACCCTCCTGCCCCTGTTCGTTGAGTAACAGCTCAATAAATGGGGTCAGAAGGGTTTTTCTGACGCGACTGCCGGGAGGGCGCCGTCTCTTTGTGACTTATCAGTGGGGGAAGCCGCAGCTCGACGAAGTCGGGAATGCCAAAGGGGCAAGCCTGCCCGCCATTGCCTTGTTACCCA